>JAPKYM010000212.1 GCA_026394315.1 Candidatus Bathyarchaeota archaeon
CATATCGACGAGTTATGCCAGCACGCCCTTTGGCTCGTATGATTTTGGCACCAGCGTGTAATCCGAGCATCTCTTGTTGCTTTGCCATCCACATTGCCATACGTAAGAAGCCTTTCTTGGCTTCTCCGTAGTAGTCAGTGCCGAGAACATAGGTTACGCCGATCTCAGGAAATACAAGTATTTGACGATCTTTCTCTTGCCATTCAGGCACGTATACCAGTTGTAGAGATGAATCACTAGATTTTGGCGGGAAGAGCGTCTGGCTTACCATGTATGCCAGACGAACCATCTCTTTACGCTGAACAGAAACGTAGAGGGTGCAATGGGGAGTGAATATTGGATTATCACCCATCGTTCTTTCAACAGCTACTAGGGGTGCCCGTTCTAAGTACTTGTGTAGCTCCGCAATTGTTTGAGGCAGATTTCTAAGTATCTCCCGTTGACGAGGGTTGAGGTTTTTCTGTTGAACTGCTGGGCTACCGACGTAGACTGTTAAGTTGGCACTCCTGTTCTTCACAGTTGAGGTGAAGTTGTAGTTCCCAAAGTTTGTCTTGGTTCCGTGTTCTTCCGCCATGGATCTGACAAGTTTCTCATCGAGGAACGTGACATTCGAGCGTTTTCTTAAAGAGTTGACGGCCTTCTTTACTTCGTCGAGATCGACTCGTACTTCAGATACCTCAACCGGCTTCGGAATTAGAGGCTCAAGATATTCTCGGAAGAGTATTATCTCATTTATCCTCTTTTGTACTTCAAAAATCGGTCTAGTCGTGTTTATACTATAACACGCAACAAACTGGAGTATCTCCTTGAAGAAGGAAGTCAGTTGTTCCCTCTCTTCCTCTCTTCGATCTTCTGAAACTTCGAGACCTGATGGCGATCCTATGAGAAGTGTCAAGGCTTCTTGATTGCTCAGACGTCTGTCTACAGTCTGGCTGTTCTCGTCAGCCTGAAGAAAGAAGATAAGTTTTATTCTTGTTGTGCCAACGAATTTCTCATTTCCACCGATCCACCAAGGATCTAGCATGAAGTGACCTTCTTCACGTTGACACTTGTGTAATAACTCTTGAAGACGAGGACTTATCTTTGAGAGTTCAGTCTTCAGATAGAATTTGCGTTCGCAAGCTTGAGTTGATAGTCGACCCTTTTCGCCACCCAACTGTTCTACAGCAAATAAGTCGTTTGAGTGTATTCTTGCTCTCTCCAGGTCCAAAAGAAGGAAGGCGTGAGTTGATTTTCCGCATCCACGACTGCCAGCCAGCATTATTCCCTCGCCATTTATGTCTACCAAAGCACCGCGCAAAAGGCTGACACGTTTCTGATCTAATGATACATCCATCACTATACGTAGCCCGAGATCTCGAATAGCCTCGTAACTTCGCGGATTAAACACTATACCTGTCTTAGTTTCTGGATGATAGTGGCTAGCAACCTCAACTTGCGGCGTCTGGGTGATTGCATAGATTATTCCATGTGGCCTTAGATTGTGATCGTAAGCAGCAGGATACCAGTTTTCTTTCCAGAAAGCATCTAGATTGCTATCGTTGGTTCGGAGTTGGACAATTATTCCATTAATGTTGACATTCCATATGTATAGTGAATCGTATCCTAGAAATCGTTCGGCTAGCTTAGTAAGCTCCTTGATTCTGTGCAGACCGATTATTTTGAAAGCAGTTTGTGACAATACTGTCTTTCCCCTTGAAGATCATCATATTCTTTGGTTTCTGTTTTCACTCTAGTTGGTCGGCATTTACCATTATAGGCTACTTGCGGCGTCCGAGCTATCCAAATGAACGAGCCAAAGAACACTCCATCAAATATGAAGATTTCCATACAGACCAGAGCGAGCCCACTGCTTTCGCTCCCTGCCCAACTTACCATTTTGCTGACGTGCGCAGACACAAATGCTATGGTTAAGAGTCTGCTATTAATTGCTAGGCTGCAAGTCTACGGATTCTTTGGATATTAGTGATATCCGTTCCGCGTCGATCTATTGGTGTCTCCAATATCAAAGGCAGTTCTCTAATCGTCCGATCATGAAGAATTGCTCGGAATCCTTCATGACCTATGCAGCCTAAACCTATGTGCTCGTGCCTGTCGATCCGCGAAGCCAAATCACCTTTAGAGTCGTTAATGTGTACTACTTTGAGTAGAGCCAGATCCACTGTATCTCGAAGCATAGACATCGTTCCTTCTACGGAATCTTTGTTTCTTAGATCATATCCAGCCGCAAAGGCATGGCACGTATCAAAGCAAATGCCAACATGAGACTTCACAACATTGTCAATTATTTCGCGAATGTCCTCAAATGACGACCCCATACTATTTTTCGTTCCTGCAGTATTCTCAATCAGTATTGTCGCCTTACTTTCGGATGATTCTATAGCCAAGTTTAGCGCATTGATTAGCCTGTTGAGGCCCATCTCTCTCCCTATACCGAGGTGGCTACCTAGATGTGTTACAATGAACGGGATTCCCAACTTTCCACATCTATTCAGCTCCTCTAGAAGGGCTCCGATAGACTTCTTGTAGACTGTTTCTCTGGGAGAAGATAGATTCGCTAAGTAGGGCATATGAGCAACTACTGGAAAGATTCCAGATGTTGACACTTTTTCTTTGAATCGAATTATGTTTTTGGGCTCAAGCCGTTTGGTCTTCCAACTTCTAGGATTCCTCGTGAATATCTGAAAAGTGTTGCATGTCTTCTCCTGTGCTCTGTCAACAGCTTGATCAATTGTTCCCGTGATCGAGATGTGTACACCACATTTTATCGGACTGTCAGTCCAATTGCCAGGTGCATTGGGCTTAGATGATGTAACAGACACAGTGGAAGTCTCGGTAACGTCGCTCATTGTCGCTGTAACAACCTAGATGTTTACTAGTCAATCATTATTACTAGACAGACTGGAAAAAGGAGTATGTGTCCTGTCAATCGCGCGCGCTTTCCCTACAATTCTGACGGAATGCCACTGTAGACTAGGAATCCTGCTACTCGGAATACAGAGGCAAGAAGAATAATGTGTTGTGGTGATTAGAGATAGTTACTGTCAAACATCAGGTACTGTATGTCCTGCTTCACTCAGATCCTATGCAGGCTATTGCGTCTATCTCTATGAGCAGTTCCTGTAGGGGGAGCTTTACTATTACTGTTACTCTACCGGGTGGATTTACTGGGAAGTAGGTTTTGAAGACTTCATTCATGCCCGAGAAGTCTTTTGTGTCAGTCAGATAGACTGTAGTTTTCACCACGTCCTTCATCGATGAGTCTGCCGCTTCCAGTACTGCCTTGATGTTCTCCATTACTTGGGTTGTCTGCTCTTTGATTCCTCCTGGCACTAACTTTCCATTCTTGTCGAAAGCAACAAATCCTGCTACATAGACAGTGTTTCCCACTTTGACACCCTGCGAATATGGAGCTGCTGGAATGGGTGCCTTGTCCGTTTTGATAATGACCTTGTCCATCAAAACTCACCGAGGCTGATTTACAGAGCCAGACTATTTATGCCTTGATGAAGCATTGAACTTTTGCCATTGTTCTTGCTATGATCTAGCCATCACAAGAAAATTGTAGGGGAAGCCAATGAGTCAAAATGGTTTTCCGCAGGGTGTGATTTGAATATTAGTTGAAAACGCGCGTCTGCCTACCTCATTCTAACCTCTTGATTATGTGATAACCAAATTGGGTTTTTACAGGTTCTTGGGTTGTCTGTCCCTTTTCTAAGGTAAACGCAACCTTTTCAAATTCCTTAACCATTTGACCTCGGTTAAACCATCCGAGATCACCCCCCGTTTCTTCGACGAACATATAGAGACTTCTTTCGCAACAGCGGAGAAGTTCTCACCCTTACCAAGCCTGTTTAGAACCTGCAGAGCCTCAGAATGCTTCTCAATTAGGATATGTGCACAATGAACCTTGTTGCTCATTTCTGAGACTTCCTAACAGCGAATCATTGCTTTAATAGTGTATTCATCATGCGAGGGGGCTAGGTTCTTTTTGCTATTATTATTGCTTCCTTCCAATTGTCGACTTCCCGTAGAGAATCAAGCATTCCAACAAGAATATTCCAGATTATCTTCTGGACGAATTTGTTCAATTTTATAGTTCTACCGTCAACCTTTATCTCCAGTTTAACAGCTTCAGTTCCCATTCTTTCCAACATCCTTCAGATACTACCCCTAAAGGTTAGATCTAACTTTAAGTTGTTCCTAGATACCGACTGAGGAGTGACTTGGTGCAAGTCTTGAGACTTCGATCAAAGCTCAATATCAGGACGGCCTCTGCCGCGGTAGAACTCTATAACAAGTATAGGAGTCCAGAAGTGACAGCGAGACTGATTAGTATTGACGCCGCAGGGATAACATTGCAGTTCGAGGGTACCTTCTGTAATACTTGTGGGTTTATGGACTATTTTGAGGACTTCATCTTTGAGGTAAAGAGACTAGCTAGCATTAATATGAGGATCGACTATGTTGAGGAGAAAGCCTTTCAGACATTTGTAGTAAGGTACTTAGCTGAATAGAAGCCGAAAGTGTAGGCGTCGCTCATGGTGGAAAAGAGAATCATTCCCATCAATATTTTGCCGCATATGAAAGTGACTGAGCTAGTAAGCGCTTACGGAGAGTCCCACGCATACAATGCAGGCAGACTCTATGAAGCGTGTAAGCTCTATGAGAAGATGCTTGATGAAGATGCTACGATTGCACTTACGTTGGCAGGCGCTATGACACCTGCTGGAATGGGTGGTCCAATAATTAACCTAATGAAGAACGGGTTCATCGACTTTCTAGTATCTACGGGCGCAAATCTCTACCACGATCTACATTTCGCCTTAGACCTCCCTCTGTACCAAGGAGACTTTAGAGCTGATGATATTGAACTGCGGAAGAAAGGGATCGTCAGGATATACGACATATTCATACCAGATGAGACTTTACTAGGGACCGACCGGTTTCTCAAAGAAATCTTTCGTTCAGTCAAATTGAACAATCCAATCTCGACAGCAGAACTCCATCGTATGATCGGGGAAGTTGTATTGAATAGAGCCCAGCGGCCAGACCTGTCGATAGTTGCTCAAGCTGCAAAATACGACGTGCCTATTTACACATCTTCTCCTGGAGACTCCTCAATAGGCATGAATCTTAGCGCAGCAAAAATGAGCGGTAGCACAATTACCGTTGATCCAGATCTTGACGTCATGGAAACAACCGCTATAGTCTATGCAAGTAGTAAGAATGGAGCCATAGAAATTGGTGGCGGCTCACCTAAGAACTTCTACCTTCAAACACAACCTCAACTATCACAAATACTAGGTATGGATGGTGGGGGACAAGACTTCTTGATCCAGATAACGACGTCCTCGCCCCAGTGGGGAGGGCTCTCAGGCGCAACATTCCAAGAAGCGATCTCGTGGGGGAAAGTTAACCCACGTGAACCAAGAAATAATGTGGTCTTATACGCAGATGCAACGATCGCTGCGCCAATACTCTTTGCATATATTATGTCGACAAGAAAAGGAAAAGCCTTGAAGAGATTGTATGCACAAAGACCCAAGCTTGTTGAGGAACTTCAAAGGGACTACGACAAAAAAGATGAAACAAGGAACGTCAAGATGCAGCTTCCCTAAGACCTTCAGACTCATTAAGAGGATGAACCGACTTGTTGACCAAAAGTTAAAGACAGCGCTACAAGAAGCCGCTAAGAACTCGACCGTTGACCCATTTAGAGTTTTAGTGACAACAATTCTATCGCAGAGAACAAGAGATGAGAATACACGTAAGGCTTCAGATCAGTTGTTCTTGTATTATCCAGATGTGCGGAGTTTGGCCGGCGCAGACATCAAGCACGTCGAAGATTTGATTCGCCCGTCAGGGTTCTATCACGTAAAAGCCCGTTCAATAATTTCCGCATCGAAAGTATTGGTCGAGAACTACAATGGCAAAGTGCCAAGAAGCCTTGACAAATTGCTTGAACTCCCATCTGTAGGCCGCAAGACAGCCAATTGTGTTCTAGCCTATGGCTTCCAGATACCCGCAATTCCCGTGGACACTCACGTACATAGGATTTCGAATCGACTAGCTATAGTCAAGACGAGGACACCTGAGCAGACTGAACATCTCTTAAGTGTAAAAGTTCAAAGGCGCTATTGGCTTGATCTAAATGAAGAGTTTGTGAGATTCGGGCAAAGAATATGCAAACCCGTAGTCCCTGAATGTCCAGTGTGCATACTGAAACAATGCTGCTGTTGGTATCGAAGGCATCTAAGAGAGCGGATAACGCAGAAGGCTAGAGGGAAGGCTTCCAGAGTGAAATCTCACCCTAAAGGTAGTCGCTGATAAGTTTTCCATTTTCTTCTCTTAGCCCTTCGCCACTGATAACTTCAACAACAGTAAGACCTGTAGAAGACATAATTACTTCTCCAGTGGACTTCGACTTCGGTTGTATCCCCACAACTCTGATCTTCGCCCCAGCCTTGAGACTTGCAGCCCTTTCCGCAAGATCTCTCCACAATGAGAGCCTAGCTCTACCGCTACCATCCGTCAGCACCAATGTTGCGACCTTTACATTTTCATTACTTCCGACTTGGACATTCCTTAACACTACATCCCCTGAAACTACACCCTCAATAACCACGGGACGAGAGAGATTGCTGAGACTACCAAGCATAACTGGCTTGGGACAACTTGGCACCTTCATTCCGACTACCTGTGGATTGCGCGTTAACTTACCAACCCCTCCAACACTCACAAAGAGTTCTCCACCTTTCTCCTTTGCAAGAGCATCACCTACAAGAATGATCTCGTCCACATGCACTTCATATACAAACTCCGCCAGCTTGTCCCATAGAAAGAGCCTTACGAGGCCTGTTTCGTCTCCTACAAGTAGAGTTCCACAGCGTCTCGTCCCACCATCCATTCCCGAAAATTCTCTAATCCCACCCACTTCCACAACTCTGACAAGTAGTGATAGACTCTTTCCCTGTTGAAGATTCTCAATCTTACAGAATTTGGGTAGTTTCATTTTTAGATACAGTGGCTTCTCTTTCAGTATTGATGTGATACTGTTATTCCCCAAATGCACTTCTGGTTTGCCTAACATGTCTGCCTTTACACGTCCACCTATCACCTGCAAAGTGTCGCCCCTTTTGAGATCAATCAGTCCTTGGGCCTTTTCGTTCCAAGCAACGATATTGATTGCTCCTGTCCCGTCTGTGATTGTTGTCTTAAGGAAACTTCCCTTTTGATCTTCTTTGCTGAAGGTCGAAAACTTAGGCGGTGACTCTACAACCCCTATGATACTTACATCGGCATCATTCAGTCTTAATTCTTGAAGTTCTGTGAAAAATTCGAAGATATCTGGATAGTCATTATTTCTGGAATCTAGGGGTAAGACCGTTATCTGGCATCTGTCTCCTCCGTTGAACTCTGGGATCCCAGACATGCCTTCACGGGTGTATCCGTGTGCAAGCCGAATCAGCCTCCCTTGGAGTTCCCCTACTGCCGTTACCTGCTCAGCTTTGCTGTTCCATAATACGCACTTCATCCTTCCAGTCCTATCACCCAAGACTAGCCTGACAAGTTTCCCTGGGGTCCCATCTTGCTTTCGAAATTCTTGGAGTGGCCACTGAGCGATGACCCTTCCTGTCAGTGTGACATCATTCAGGTTAGTGACTACATCAGCTATCTTGATCTCACTAAAGGTCTTTCCATCGACTCTTACAAGTAGATCTTGGGCTACGAGCCTCGCGGCTCCTTCATCAGAAAGTAAACCTTGTGCTTCCGCTTTTTTTTTCTCTAGAAGACCTAGTACCGATTCCCTTGACAGATCCGACCTTTGATCGAGGATCCTTTTTACTATGTGCTCAAGACTCATGATGCTGGATCCTCGTCTGTATTCCTACCTGAAAGAGTTCCAGTATTCTTTCAGAATAGACTTGAGCTTCTTTATCCGTTCTTCGATCTCTTGATTTCTATTCACTTCTTGCCGTGCCTTCAGTTCTACTGGTAGGCAAGGTAAGTCAGCTAGAGCTGTAACTATGCTGGCTATGGACGCTGGAAGAGCTTCAAGATTGTATCCTCCTTCTAGAACTAGAGCTAGGTTATCCCTGCAGAACCTATGTGTGAGAACTAGTAACTTCCTCGTAATGTTAGCGTACGTGTAAGATGTGAACTCAAGATTCGCAATTGGATCTGCATAGTGAGCATCTTGACCTGCAGATACTGTGATAAACTCAGGTCTAAACTCTTCCACCAGTGGTGATACTATCTCAGCCAAGATCCGGTCGTAAACATCGCCCGATGTCCCCGCTGGCAATGGGAGATTAACATTGAAACCTCTTCCTTCCCCCTCACCAATCTCTTCCATATATCCTGTCCCTGGGTAGAGCGGCATCTGGTGGGTAGAGAAGTAGAGAACTGTAGGGTCTCCATAGAAAATATCCTGAGTTCCATTACCGTGATGAACGTCCCAATCTATAATCATGAAACGCTTTAGGCCAAATTTTCTCCTCAGATGCTCGATCATCACACAGACATTGTTGAAGTAGCAGAAGCCGCCACCATAGCCTCTTCCAGCATGATGTCCAGGAGGACGAACTAGGGCAAAGGAGTTTTTCACTTCTCCTCGGATTATGATTTCTCCAGCCTGGATAGCCCCTCCGGCACTCAGTCTAGCAATTTCATATGTTTCAGTTTGAACAGGTGTGTCGAGTGTGAGTACTCCCCCGCGTTTGCTAAGTGACTGAATCTCTTGGACATAATCCTCTATGTGGACAGCTGTTAGATCCTCTATTGTTGCTGGCTTGGGCGCGAACAGTTGTATCTCTGGATTGTCAAGCAAACCCGCTCTTCTAAGATATTCAATAGTTGTGCTAATTCTTTCTGGCTTCTCTGGGTGATCTTGCCCTAGATTGTGCCTGATGTAGTCAGGATGGTATACCAGCCCAGTTGTAGGCATCCCTGAAGCCTCGAAGGTGGACAGAGTAGTTATATGCTCTTAACGTTTTCACAACTTAATCCCAGAAAAGTCTGGTGCGCTGATATTCCCTCTCGGCCTTTAATATCTCCGAATATAATTCGGCTTCGCTGTGAACGTATTGTCTGAGAATACGTGCTGCTGTTGCGGGTCCAACCCCTCTTGCAGCCATAGTTAGTATAGCCTTTCTTCCCGCTGTCTGTACTAGTCCCGCAGATCTCCAAGCTCTTCTCCACTGGTCCTCCTCTTCTAGGGTCAGCTTCGCATTGTTTTTCTTCTTAGTCGCTATTGTTAGAAGTTCATTGTCGCCGTGGTAGGCAACCGCTATCAATGTTGATCTACATTTGAGGCATCTTATGACCTCGGATAGAGTCTTGACTGCTCTCACACTCTCCCAGTCAGCATTAAAGATGCCAGACCAATCTAACCGTTGTTGATAGAAGCCTTTCCTTTACTATTTCGGCTAGTGGTTAGGTTGGCAATGCGGGTCTGAGGAGATTATATGGGATAATCTTATTGATTATCGGTAGGGCAAAAGGTGAACAACTCATTCCCTTTGCTCTACTGCCTTTACTTTTATCTCTCCAGCGATGATTTTCTGAATTACTCTTATCGTGTTCGGGATGTCCAGCTTCTCTAAGTAGATCTCGCGCTGCGCCTCATGGTTTATTGGGGTTCCCCTGAATCTTTCAACGAGCAGTTTGGCTCTCCGAATCTTAGTCTGCCTTCGATTCAACTGCTCCGAACCTCTTTGCTATGTGCCAATGCCTCCACGCAAAGAGCTCTGTGCTCTCAACTGCGCTGCCTATTATTGTCGAAACCTCATCTGGGCTCAGTTTCAGAAGTTCATTGGCAAGACTATTCGGATCTAGTTTCACAGGTGTCACTATAGCGATTCTGTAAGCGTCCACCTGAGTGAGAATGTTTAGTCCAGATTTGGCCTGCAGTAGAGTGGCTAGTATCAAAGCTAGAGTTTCATTGACTAGGTTACCGAAACATGCATGGATCACTATACAGTTTTCAAAACGTTCAATGACTATCTGATCATTTGTTGGCAAGGGATAATCTCGGATATGAGTCTCGACTGTTTCCTTGACTCTTGACGTAGCATTGTCATTGATGTCAAGGTTCTTCGAGAGTTTTTGGAGTTCCTCACTAGAATCTACGGCCCTCGAGAAGGTGTCTCGAAGTCTGCCTACTTGCATAGCAACCTCATGCTCGACTGGTATTATCTCCCCTTCCCAGCTAGGTATCGCTTTCAGAGTCGGTGCTGATGCTTCGACCTCTACACTTAGTTTGTCATCATCGACACATATGACGCGCCAAGTGCTCCCGTGCATGATAAATTCTGTACCAGTATGGCATCGCCTTGCCACAAACTCCTGATCGAGCGTTCCGAGGTGCCTTTTCAAAGCGAAATCGAACACTTTGTACTTCTTTACATCTGGTATCATTGACAGATTCTCATAGTAGTATTTGTGTATTCTCGGAAACTTGGTGTATAGGATCTCAGCGGTCATTCTCACGATTCTCTGTTGTTGAAGCTGTTGGATGACACTAGAATGTTTTTGGCTCAAGATTTCCGTAGGGATACGCTCCTCTCACAATGTTGTATGCTTCATCCAAAGCTATCTTTCTTGTATCTAGGATTAAACCTACAATTTGGTGGGCCAGAACATCCAACGCATTATAATGTATCTTGAGTTCCTCAAGTTGACCCTTCTTAGCACGGCTTACCAGTACTGCTGACTCTAGTATGTCATCAGCCCACGTTGTAATTATGTGTCCGCGTGGTGAAGAGGTTAGTTGATGACCACTCCTCCCTATCCTTTGGATCATTCTGGTGGCTTCTCTCGGAGACATGTACTGGATTACAAGATCTACTGTTCCTACATCTATTCCTAGTTCAAGGGACGATGTGCAGATTACACCTTTGACTTTACCTTCTTGAAATTCTGCCTCAACTTGCTCCCTTATTTCTCTGGATAGTGAATCGTGGTGAACCTTCACGAGAATCTTGCAGCCTATTGCATTTATTTGTGAACCTAGCGCTTCTGCATGTTCCCTTGTATTTGTGAATACGAGTGTTGAACGTTGCTCAGAGATGAGCTCACATATTCTTCTTACGCGACCAACTGTTGCTGGTGGAATGCCTAGATTCTTTGCATCATCGTAGTCGCTTTTACTTGGATTCACATGTTCGACTTTGACGTCCAAGTTGCGGAGTTCAGCAGACTTCAGTATACGTGCTTCGCCTGATGAACCGGTGAGAAACTTTGATATCTTCTCAGCCTCACCAACGGTTGCAGAAAGCCCTACTCGTTGAAAATCGTGGCCAACCAGTCTACGGAGTCTCTCAAGAGCTACTGAAAGCTGTACTCCCCTTTTGTCTGTTGCAAGTTCATGGATCTCGTCAACAATTAGCCATCTAACATTTCTTAGATGTTCTTTCATCCTCTTGCCTGGAAGTATTGCCTGTAATGTTTCGGGAGTTGTAATCAGCATATCAGGTGGTGACTTCGCCTGTTTTGCTCTTGCAGTCGTTGGGGTATCTCCATGTCTAATCTGGATGTCTAGCCCAAGATCCTTGCCACTTTCAAGAAGCCTTCTCAATAGGTCGCGGTTGAGCGCCCTGAGAGGTGTTACGTATAGTATACTTACTCCTTTGAGCTTCTTTGAGATTTGATTCGACAGATAGAGATTGAATATTGGAAGAATAGCTGCCAGAGTTTTGCCTGTTCCAGTGGGAGCGATAAGAAGAACGTTTTGCCTTTCAATATGTCTGGAATCGCAAGCTTCTGAATCTCGCTCGCTTCTGCTATCCCGTACCTTTGAATTTGTCGTCTGAGAGGCTCTTCCAGTAACCCAAATACGTTCTCAGCCATCAAGCTGTCTCCAGTGATCTCTAGGTCGATGGTGCCTCCTAATGACTCAACTAGCAATAGTGCAAAGGATAAACGTTCACTTCATGAGCAAAGCCACAAGGTAGCCTGTTCAGAGCACGCGCTAAGTCACTTGGTGTGTGCTATTGTTCTGTAATGAACTTCTACTGGTTACTAAGCCGCTTTCCAGATTCGCTAACGAACTATAAGCACTGGACATGGTGCGTGGTGACTCACACTGTTGCTTACACTTCCCAAGAGAAACCTCTTCGCTCCGCTCAAGCCCCGACTTCCAATGATAATCAAGTCACTTCCCTCTTCCTTAGCGATATTGATTATTGTGTCGGCAACTTGACCAGTCTCAAGTCTAGTTGAGGCTTTTACACCTAAAGACTCGACAATATTCTTTGTATTCTCAAGTACTTTACGTCCCGATTCCTCAAGAGGACGGTAGTCAATAATCCCAGCCTCAACCCCTAATATTATTGGAGGTGGAATGACACATAACAAAGTCATCTCGGAGCCATACTTCTCAGAGACACTGCAGGCATATCTGACGCCCTGATCGGAACTCTTGGAACCGTCAACCGGGACAAGGAGTTTCTTCATCATTACAGCATCAACATTAATCTCCACGTAGACTAGTGAAAAGCCTTACCTTTCCATTCAACAATCGTGATTGATTGTCCGGTTTTGCGCTTTTGATGCCCGCGCTCTATTAATGAAAGGTATGATCTTCACCGTAAGCCATTTATTTGCACCATATTACTCGCTACGTGGTGATATCTAATGAAAAGGTACGACATCGGCATAATGTTCGCGAACGATGAAGAGCAAGATCGACCGATGGACCGAGACACATGGCTCCGTGAATGCTTCCCCGAGTGGGGAACTTACCTCAACAGACAAATAGAAGCTGAGAAGGTCGACAAAGGTAAGCTTGTGCTCTGGTGGTTCGGTGCATGCGCATTCTACATCAAGACTCCAGGAGATGCCAACGTTCTCATCGATAACTACAGTGGTCCATCCCTTTACATCACATATGAGGGTGGTGGTGGACCTGTAAGGATGAATGGTGCAGAGCGACAAGAATGGATGAGATGTAACCCGCATGTAATAGACCCGTGGGCATTCACGAAAGTAGATGTACTGCTATCAACTCACCTGCACAACGATCACTGTGATATCTATACGATAAAGCCACTGATCAAGAATACAAAATGTCTGTTCGTGGGTGCACCCGCATCCTGTAAAATGTTTGAGATGTATGGAGTTCCAAAAGACAGAATCTTGCGGATGAAGCCAGGGGACAAACATAAGATCAAAGATACCATTATCAAAGCCACGAAATCCACAGACTTCTGCGCGCTAAGAGGCGGCGAAGTTAGGCCCGGAAAGACAATAGATGAAGTTGGTCTGAACTACCTAATTGAAACCCCAGCTGGAAACATATACCATGCTGGCGATTCTTCATACCACGACTACTACTACAGAGTTGGCAGTGAAAACAAGGTTGACATGGCCCTAATCAACTGTGGAGACAGCCCACCCAGTTTCACAGATAAAATGTCTTTCGCAGACGCTGCAAGAGTAGCAAACCAGCTGCGAGCTAAGGTTCTCATACCAATGCACTATGATAACTGGGCAATAGCCGAGGGTGATCCAGCGGAGCTCGAAGTTATAGTGAAAATGAAGTACCCACATCTTAAGACATTCATCATGAAATGGGGCGGACGGTTCGAGTGGCCGACAGATGCGGACAAAGGAAGATACATATACCCAAGACAAGAGGAGAGAGCTAGACCCGAACTATCATGGGAGTACGGAGACAAGCCACGCGTAAAACTTGTTGTGGAGTAAATCCACAACATCCCTTCTGTTTCTAGACCGACTTTACTGCTAAGTATTAGAATATACAAGTTTATGACTATTACGGTCACAGTTGGCGACTCAACTCTCGTAAATATACAAGAACTATATCATGTATCGGACGTTGCTTCATAAGCTGTTGACATGAATGTGCTTAGAAGAGCGTGACTTAATAACCTATTTTATTAATTAATTTACATAAAATAGCTACATACAATTACAATCCAAGTTCCACGGTTTATTAGTCACATATAACCAAGCGAAGGGGCGCGTGAACAGAATGAAGCTGGAAGAGTATCTAGAAAAAAACAACATTTGGCATCGCTTTGTGAGCAAAACTGAGACAATTCATACTGCCGATGCGGCAAAGGCAGCTGGTGTAGAGCTTAACAAGGTCACCAAGAACCTCGTCTCACTAGCCAACACAGGCGAACACGTCCTATTGATAGTACCTGGAAGTAGAAAGGTTGACCTAAAACAGGCTGCTAGTTCCATCGGTGTTGAGGGTATACAATTAGTGTCATTCGAAGAGGCTGAGAAAATCAGTGGGTATCCTCCTGGAGGTACTCCTTCGGTAGCTCACAAGAATAAAATGAGGGTTGTAGTGGAGAAGAGTCTACTCAATTATGACACAGTATTCTGTGGCGGAGGTTCTCGAGATAGGTTGCTAGAACTCCGTGTTCAAGATATCGTAAGATTAAACGATGCTGTAGTTGAGACCATCACTCAATGAATATCTCCCATTCTAAAAAGGATTTAACGCTGCATGAATAGGTATTCTTTCAGCCGGGGTGGCAGAGTGGCAAAACAATAAGTGGGCCAATGCGCCGGACTCGAGAACGCCACGTCAACATATCCGGTTCTCCTCACGGAGAGCAGGGGTTCAAGTCCCCTCCCCGGCGCCTAATCAGCATTATCAGAGATTACTACTCAAGCGATTTGGTCAAGTTTACGTCTTTTACCAAGACGTATGGAGTTAGAGTCGGAAATTCAACCTCCCACCACTTTACCCAATACTGCTTATCTGACAGACAAGAGATGTTTCTCAGTAATCGCGGGAGGTTCTCACTGATCCTTAAGCCCTTTAGAGACTGGACTATCTCACCGTCAGCAACACGGAATATGCCGTCCCTGCAGACTGTTGAGAAGTCACCAGTTCTGTAATTCTGAAATCTCGTGTACCAGTTGTTCGTTATGAAGATACCGTTATCGAGATCACTAAACAATCCCTCTTCGCTAGCACCTCCTCGCTCAACAATGATATTCCATGGCTGAGGTACAATCCAGCCTGCGTTTGCTGTACTGCGCCTACCGAACTTCTTAGCGGTTGAGGAGTTGTGAAGAAAACTCTGAAGAACTCCATTCTTTATGACGATTGTTTTCTGGGTCGGTACGCCTTCGTCATCAAATGCTCTTGAATTCAAACCATCGCTCAGCGTCCCGTCATCAACGAGAGTGAGACTCTTGGAAGCCACCCTCTTTCCTAACATGCCTGCCATAAACGAGAGTCCCGCATCAACGTTGAAGGCAGACGCAGCAGATATCACGTCATTCATGAGATTGGCAACGACATTCGGTCCAAGAATCACATCGTACTTCCCTGGTTTGCCTTCGAAAGGGTTGACTGCTTTCTTAGCTATCTCAGCCGCTGCCTTGCCAGCTTGTTCAGGATGAAAATCCTTCTCTGATCTTGCACATGAGTTGGATTGACCTGAGGCCTCGATGCCAGAGAAAGCTCGAACGGAGATCTCCAGAGAAGACAAGCTGTCATTTCCTGACGCTCCTGCTGAGGTCTCTATTCCTATACTTGAACTTCTGAAAAACAGACTGCCAGCGACTCTGTCGGCACCACTAGAAACAGCACTTGAGATGGCGTCCTTCACATACTTTACTAAGTTGGAGCTCTGAACGGAGAGACCGGCCTGTGGAGACCTATACTTGAATGGGCCTGCTGGAAGACTTACATAGTTTTTATTTGGTCTAGTTGTTTTCGCGATTTTTAGAAGTTGGCTGATTGATTGCTTCATCGAACCTTCGGAGAGATCCTCTATTACGCCTATTGCGACCTTTTTCCTAATAGAAACCATGACGCATATTGTGGTGGAACGCCAAGATTGACTTACCGTGACCTCATTATTTGCGAATCGTATCATTCTTGCGTCTTCTCTAACATAGGTGGCAGCTACGTTATCTGCTCCTCCTCGCTTGCCTTCTCTGACTGCTAATGAAGCTAGACTGTTCTCCAACGCTTTAGAGCCCTCCTAATCTGACCTTTCTCAGCCTAATGTCTGGGCCGCCTGTCCAGACAGGTGCCCCCTGTTGGGGATCTCCTTTCCCACAAGTTGCGGCAGTAAAGGAAAGATCCCTGCCAACTGCATCAACACTTTCGTAGAGGCGGGGCGTAGTTATCTCTAGAACCGGGTTCCGTACAAGATGCGCAAGTTTGCCTTTCTTAATCAAGTAAGCTTCTAAACCGACATATCGTTGGCTGAATCTTCGATCGTCTATGTTCCACTCCATGAAACTCTTGATGTAGACTCCTTTTGGTATTGACTCCAACAGCTCTTCAAAACGGTGATCTCCTCTATCCATGTATGTGTTGGACATCCGGATTATCGGTTCTCGGCTATAGGAGATCGTCCTTGCCGCTCCATTGCTTTCGATACCAAGTTCCGCAGAAGTTTCTCTGTTGTGTAAGAAGGTATTCACTATTCCTCTTCTTATGAGTTCGCGACGTCTGACTTTGACCCCCTCATCATCATAGAGATTGTAACCATATGATTGCGGGATTGTTGGGTCATCAACAACCGTGACCTGAGAGCTTCCGATTCTCTTTCCCAGCATCTCAGTGCTAACGAAGGATTCGCCAGCTGCGGCAGCTTCACGCCCAAGTATTCTATCAGCTTCGAATGGATGGCCGCATGATTCATGGGATACTATTCCAACGACTTCGCTTCCTAAAACTACATCCAGCACATTCTTAGGAGGCTTTCTTCCTTCGCTTAGGATTGAGGCGAGAATATCAGCTTCCTCTGATGCAAGTTCAATTAGATTCCAAGCTGAGACAGCTTCCCAACCTGAACTCGCTCCTTTCTTATTGAACCGTTGAACGGTTCCTTTGCCTGGGCTGTATGCAGTTACGATATAGGAGAAGGCTATTCTTGGAATCTTCGAGGTTATGAATGTGCCCTCGCTGTTTAGAAATGTTTGTTCGTTGATTGTTTCGCTTAGGGTCAAAATCCTGGCAGGGAACTTGACCCCTCTTCTAGGTTTGAAACACTTGTCCGCCTCAAGAATAAGCTTAAGCCTATCCTCCATACCCACAGACGTCAATTTCTGTTTCTGTTGGACTTCCCATTTGTCTCTATTAGTTTTCACATTAGAAAGGACGGTGGGTTTCCTCAAGGTTTCTGCAGCAACACGTGCCATGGTCGCAGCCGTTAGTACGGTTTCTGTGACATTGCTTTTGCTGAGTTCATTTGTTGATGCGAATACTAATGAGCCATTGATTATCAACCTTATACCTATACCTAGTTCAGTGAGAAAGGCCGAGAATTGAGGTTCGCCGTTCTTTATGGAGGTTGAGCGGCTCACGAGCTTCTGTATCCTAGCTTCCGAATATGTTGAACCTAAGCTTCCAGCGTAGTCAACAACGAATCTCGCGATATCTTCCAACTTTAGCCGTAAAGGTAAGAGTTTGCGCCGAATTTAAGTCGGATGCAAATATTTCGCGGTCAGCTGGTGCTTCCAGTTTCAGTTTCTTAACAGAAAAGTGTCAAATCTTATATGTGTAAATTCCCACCAATAACCAACAAATTTAAACAGACGTGTACTGTGTGACTTTCAAACGGCCGTCAAGCTAATATTCTGCGGTTACTCCCGATCACAGCCTATCTTCATGCCACTCTCCCAAGCGGCAAAGCACCTATTGACCGACGTTCGTCACAAGAAAGAGGAAGATGTCCTTTGACCAAGGATCTTAGAGAAGCGATAGTAGAGATCACGTTGGCTGGTTACCAGTTGGAAGCGGAAGCCTTCGAGCTATTGCGTATTCTCCAAAGTGAGGAGCATTTCGAATTCATTATTAACGAATCGTTAGTTGAAGCAAATAGCCTCTCTCCGAAACCGATCGTGATTACCCGCGATCTGGTCGAGAAAGTGCTCAGCAAAATGGCAAAAGGGAAGGAAGTTGCAGGAGATCATGTTCACCTAAGGTCATCAGTACCGCTTGCTAAAGAGATCAGTAGTGATATTGAGATAATCAAAGACGGAAATGAAGAAGCTGATTCAAGCGGAACAATAGGTGATTTCAACCAATACTTTAGGGACAGGTATGAAAAACTCTCTATAATCTTGCATGAGAGATTAGATTTCAGGGATGCACATGATGTCACCACCGCTCTCGAAGCAAAGTACGGCGCAAAATTGAAGATGACTGCTATAGTCATGAACAAACGTGAAAGAATTGATCAAGTGTTCCTAGAGGTTGAGGATGTAGAAAGCACGGCGACAGTACTCATCACTTCTAGCAAAAGTAGAGAACTCTTCGAAATGGCACGGAGAATTCTTCCAGATCAAGTAATCGGAATAGAGGCGGTCCGAGGCAAGGGTGACCTTTTCATAGCAGAACAGGTTATCCTGCCAGATGTCCCTGAAAAAAGGTCACCAAAAGCAGACTGCCCTGTCAATGCTATTCTGCTATCTGATATTCATGTAGGCAGCAAGACCTTTTGTTCTGATGCTTTCGAAAGACTAGTAATGTGGCTCAATGGCAAGATTGGAACACCGAAGCAAGTAGACGCTGCCTCAAGAACTAAATATGTGATAATAGCAGGAGACCTCGTAGATGGCATCGGTGTCTACCCACGTCAAGAAGAAGATTTGATCATCACAAGCATTCATGAGCAATACAAGAAGGTCGCTCAGTATATCGAACAAATTCCTGATTATGTAGAGATCATAGTCATCCCAGGCAATCACGATGCTGTAAGACAAGCGCTCCCCCAACCAGCAATCTCTAAGGAGTTCGCAGAATCAGTCTATGAAGTTAGGAATGTAAGGAGCCTAGGAAATCCCTCTGAGGTAAAGATACATGGAATACACTTCCTGCTATATCACGGAAGGAGCTTGGATGACGTAATAGCCAGAGTGCCTAACCTCAGTCTTCGAACTCCTGAGAAAGCAATGGAGTATCTACTGAAATGTAGACATTTAGCACCTGAGTATGGTGCAAGGACCTCGTTGGCACCTGAGTGCAAAGACAGACTCATTATCACCAAAGTCCCAGATGTCTTTCAAGCTGGCCACATCCATGTTGCAAGTAACTCATCTTATAGGGGCACTCTAATTGTGAACTGTGGCGCTTGGCAAGAACAAACTGAATATCAAAGGAGAATGGGAATCGATCCTACACCAGGAGTTATGCCTATCCTGAACCTTCATACACTAGATCTGAATATGATGAATTTCATTTCCAGTGAAGTCGCTATCTCGCCAAACCCGTAGTTCTTCTCACAAAACGAGGCACATATCTGAACAACGGCTTGACCAAACCATCCTCAGACAACGCTTCAATGACAGACCGTTCCCCAGCTCCCAGACGCACTTTCTTGGTCCTACCGTACCTCCCGAAGTTTACGACTCTAGCGTTCAGGATCCCCATTATGTCAAGCTCGCTAATTAGTCCACTAACCCTTCTCTGAGTTAACGGGTCGACCTTGACCTCTCTACACAGTTCTTGATAGACATTGTAGATGTCGCCTGTCACACCATCCTTAGATGAGTGGCTACCGAAGAGAAAGACGCTTAGGAGCACAAGCTTTGAGTGTAGAGGTAGGGATGTGAGGATCTCAGTTATTTGGTCATGTTCAACCTTCCGCTGTGCAGTTCTAACATGTTCCTCCGTCACTTCCTCGCAATCACTGCGCTCAGCCAATTCACCAGCAATACGCAGAAGGTCTAGTGCTCGACGTGCATCCCCATGTTCGCCAGCCGCAAGTGCCGCACAAAGTCTTACAGCTGACTCTTTCAGACAGCCCTGATTAAATGCAATTCTAGATCGCGTCTGCAAAATATTGCAGAGTTCATCTGCTAGGTAGGGTTTGAATATGACCTCCTCCTCTCCAAGACAGCTCAGGATTCGTGGATCGAGAAAATCTTTGAAGTGAAGGTCATTGGATACGCCTACAAGTCCCACCCAGCCTCCGTGAAGGCTTTCGTTTATTCTTGTTAGTTCATATAGAAGGCTATTTTCTGCGTTGCGTTTGCCTAGTGTATCGATCTCATCGAGTACTATTAGTAAGCAACATCCCGTCTTTTCGATACCGTCTCTGAACCTGTTAAATAGCTCACCGACGGCCAGTCCTGTGAATGGAACCTGTACGCCCATTGAGCGGCAAATCTCAGCAAGAACTCTGTAGTTAGTTCCAGAGAGTCTACAGTTGACATACGACAGCCTGAGTTTTGTTCCCAACTCATTCGCTTTTCTTCCTAGACTGTCGAGTACGTGTTTCACAACAGCGGTTTTGCCAGTGCCTGTCTTCCCGTATATGAAAATGTTGGAGATCTTAGATAGGGTTAGAGCTGGAGCCAGCATCTTCCCCAGTCTAGTGATCTCGTATTGCCGGTGAGGTAGATCTTTGGGAATGTAGTCATGTCTGAGAACTTCTCGATTTGAGAATATTCTACTACCCGATAGGAATTTCTCGAATATTCCTTCGAGAGCCTCAGAGCTAGGCAAAACCTTTCCACCGATGCGACAATTGCTTCGAAACTGCCCTGTATTGATATTAAGAATTTCTGTACATCAAACCCGATAAAGAACAGTGGAAAAGTGAATGACTATCAAAGAAAGTCATCCTTGATCGCTCTGAAGAGAACTGATTAAATATTACTCGCCTATTTAGCCTACGCCAGATTTGGACGATTCATTATTACCAGGTGTTATTCGTTGATGACCTTTGACTTCGAGAAGGGAGATGGTAAAAACAAGAAACTGCTAGGAGGAAAGGGCGCTGGACTCTGTGAGATGACTAGAATTGGATTGCCGGTTCCTCCTGGATTTGTTATCTCGACTGAGGTATGCCTCGAATACTACAAGGAGGGTGAAAAAGTCCCGAAGGGTCTGATGGACGAAGTAAGGGACCACATAAGAACAATAGAAAAGAAGACGGGAAAGAAATTCGGAGATACCCAGAACCCATTACTCGTATCTGTCAGATCTGGAGCCGCCCTCTCAATGCCGGGAATGATGGATACAATTCTAAACCTCGGACTTAATGATGAAACTGTAGTCGGGCTCGCAAAGCAGACTGGGGACGAAAGATTCATCTACGATTGTTACAGGCGTTTCATACAGCTATTCTCAAAAATCGCCATGCAGGCAGATGCAGAGAAATTCGACAAGAAAATTGAAATGCTAAGGGACCGTTCTGGGGCAAAGTTTGACACAGATCTCACAACAGAGACTCTGAAAAAGATCGTGAAAGAGTACAAGGGATTATGCAAGGATGAGACTGGTAAGGAATTACCTAAGGATCCCTATATGCAATTAGGGATGGCTATAGAAGCTGTCTTTCGCTCTTGGATGGGAAGAAGAGCAGTTGACTATCGTAAATTCAATAAGATAACTTCTGACATGGCCAATGGAACGGCTGTCAACATCCAGACTATGGTATTCGGAAACAGAGGTGCAGATTCAGCTACAGGTGTAGCCTTCACAAGGGATCCGGGCACAGGCGAGAACATCTTCTACGGCGAATACCTGACAAACGCTCAGGGAGAGGATGTAGTCGCAGGCATCAGAACACCGAAACCAATAGTAGAAATGAGGGAGGAACTACCGAAAAGCTATGAAGAGCTATGCAAAGTCCGAGAGATCCTAGAGAAACACTATAAAGAGATCCAAGACTTTGAATTCACAATCGAGAAGGGCAAGCTCTACCTCCTTCAAACAAGAAACGGAAAAATGAACGCCATCGCAACCATCAAAACCTCCGTTGACATGTTCAATGAGAAGTTACTCAGAAAGGACGAGGCCCTTCTGAGAATTAGACCAGACCAAATTGAACAGCTTCTCCATAGAGCCATCGATCCAAGAATCACAGCAAAGCCTGTTGCGACAGGCCTCGCCGCCTCACCGGGAGCAGCCTCAGGCCAAGTCGTGTTTGACGCTGATACTGCAGCTGAACTAGGCTCGAAGGGAGAGAAGGTCATTATGGTCAGAGAAGAGACAAAACCCGAGGATATACATGGATTCTTCGCTGCTCAAGGAGTACTAACCTCGAGAGGTGGAAAGACCTCACATGCCGCGGTAGTTGCAAGAGGAATGGGAAAACCGTGTGTATCTGGATGCGAGCAGATAAAGATAGACAGCCACCTCAGACTATTTACAATTGGGGAAAAGTCCATCAAAGAGGCTGAAATCATAACTATTGATGGAAGCACTGGGTCAGTGTATGTAGGTGACATCCCTACAGTTGAGCCTGAGCTGCCAAAAGAACTCGAGCAGATACTCCAGTGGGCTGATGAGAAAAGGAAGCTCGGTGTGAGAGCTAATGCTGACACTCCAGAAGACGCTAGAAAAGCTCGCAAATTTGGCGCAGAAGGAATTGGTCTTTGTAGGACAGAAAGGATGTTCAATGCTGTAGATAGACTTCCAATAGTTCAGAAAATGATTCTGGCAGAGAGTGAAGATGAGAGAGCTGAATGTCTCTCAAAGTTGCTGCCTATTCAGAAAAACGATTTTGTAGAAATATTCAAAGCAATGAACGGATTGCCAGTGACAGTACGCCTTCTTGATCCACCCCTACATGAATTCCTCCCGTCTATGGAGGGACTACTCCGCGAGATAACTGACATGAAAGCAAAGAACCTCGACACTAAACAGAAAGAAGAGATCTTCAGGAAAGTCAAGGGTTTGGCAGAGGTCAACCCGATGATGGGTCACAGAGGAGTAAGACTTGGAATAACAAACCCAGAAATATATGAGATGCAAATTCGAGCAATAATTGAAGCCGCAGCTGACCTCATCAAACAAGGCTATGATGTTAAGCCAGAGATTATGATCCCCCAGGTTTCAATGGCATCAGAATTAAACAGTGTCAAGCAAAATCTTGAGAGAATTAGCCAAGAAATCATGAAGAATAGTGGAGTACATGTAAAATACAGTTTTGGAACTATGATGGAAGTTGTCCGGAGCTGCTTGACAGCGAGCAAAATAGCTGAGTATGTAGAATTCTTCTCCTTTGGAACCAATGATCTGACCCAAGGAACCTTCTCTTTCTCGAGAGAAGACGCTGAGAATAAGTTTTTGCCAAGATATCTTGACCAGGGAATACTTGCATTCAACCCATTTGAGACACTAGACAAAGAAGGAGTTGGAAGATTGATGAGAATTGATATAGAAGATGGAAGGAGAAAGCAAACAAATCTGAAGGTGGGTATTTGTGGGGAACATGGAGGAGATCCTGAATCAGTACGCTTCTGTAGTACGCTAGGGCTCAACTACGTCTCATGTTCAGTGTATAGAGTTGTTATTGCAAGATTAGCTGCTGGGCAAGAAGTAGTTAAGGCTCATGATCTATAGAGGGACACATACACCTCTATTTCCTCTGGAGAATAAAACTCTTTTTAGGTTTTGATATTGATTTTAATATAAAACTCTTTGAATGGTAATTTGTGATTGTTCTTTAACTATTTTCTAATCTATTTTTTTTAACTGAACAATCCAAACAATTGATCGGTGAGCATACACAACCATGCAAAATAACTCCAGTGGAAAAATAGGTGTATGTGTCTGTGAACTTCTGTGAATAAATATTGATTAGGGGCAAGAAACTCGAGGAAATGCATTAATTAGCCATTTTATGTTCACTTTCTGTGAAGGTCTAAATAACCCCTTCATTTCCTCTGCAAGCGTACATTCTTCCTATGCAAGCAATTAATAGCATTCACAAACTGATGAAAAATAGGCGAAATAAATAAAAGCGTTCACAAGTATTAGATTCACATGTGAATGGCCAACAACGGTGCTTTAGTTTTGCCAGCCCACCGTGTTAAGATTGAGTTCTACGACAAGGAAGGAGTAAAACATGTAATGGCCATTGAGGGAAATGTCACACGGGAAAAAGTTGGAAAGATTTTGGATTATATTGAACTGATGGGTGGAGTGGCCGCAAATCTATCCCCAGACAAGCCTATCAGCAGAATTCAACACACTCGGTTCGAGAAGACTCTTTCCTTAGTGCTCTCCAACTTTACTGATAAGACCTTCTTGTCCAAAGATCTGCAGCGGACTTACAAATCCGTGTATAGTGAGGATGTGCCGTTAAGCACTATTTCGACGTACTTGTCAAGACTTGTTGAAAGAGGGGTGTTGGCACGTAGTGGTTCTTCATTCGAGTGGAAGTATGTGGTTAGATCTTCTGGTCTCCCAGAAAGTAATCCACCAAAAAGATTCATAGAATAAACATTGAAGAAATTTTCAAACTGTCTTTCTTTTTGCTCTGCCTATCATCTCTTCGACAATTTCGATAAGCTTATCAGAAATTACACCTGACGCAATATGATCCTGGTCTGTGATTCTGTTTCCCCTCGATTCACTATAAGACCTCAGGCGGTTGCCTACCTCTAAAAATGGCTCTAGTTGGGGTGACTCCAGTAGTCCAGTATATCCTAACATAAGAATTGTATAGATTGCCTCGGTTATGTTCTTCCTTGCTTGAATGAGTGTACTGTCGAAAGACCCACGACTGAGGGATGATCTATCAGTCCGTAGCATCGGCCTTCCTCTGGACGCAAAACCCCTATCAAAGAAATCCGGTGATAAAGAGCCTATCAAGAAGGATTCAAATTGTTTCTTAGTTAAATTACTGTTTCTAAGCAAGATTCCTAAGATTTCGTCCTTTAAAGTCTCAATTATTGCTTTTCTTGCCGAATCAATATGTGATGAATCTCCATCAATAGCTTCCATTGCCATGAATACAAGAATGTATGCATAAGTATTAAGTTATACAATACAGGGTAACTCGAACCAGCGCGCGCTGCACGAATTTGTATATTTTACCGTAAAGATATGTAAAATTTAAGCAGAAAAACACTCATAACGAGCCTACTGGCTCAGACCTTATGGGACCGTTCTCTAAGGAGATCCACAATTTCCGGCCTTAGATCTCTTATGGTTGGTATGAAGGGTCTCACCTTCTCTAAGTCGTCTAGGTCAATCGTGCTTACGACCAGCTCTTCATCATAGTACTTCCATTTTGCCAGGAGATCACCGTTCGGACTCACAATGCGGCTTCCTCCCCCAAACTGTCCCCAAAACTGAAAGCCATCTTCGGTTCCGAAGCGATTTACGAATATGTGAAAATTTCCGTTCTCAATGGCCCTTGCTTTGATCAATACCTCAAAATAATCTTGACGTGTAGATAGTGAAGCTGAGATGCAAGCGACAGCGACAATATCGGCCCACTCGAGGGCTAGGACTCTATATATTTCAGGGAAGTAAATATCGTAACAGATTGTCAGTCCGATCTTGAACTACCTGTCTCAAAAACAACATATCTCTTGTCCACATAGGAAGTACCGTTTCTCGTCGAAAACTGAGTGCGTGGGTAAGAAGATCTTGTTGTAACTATAGATATCTCCATCCTCATCTATCAGGACTGAAGAATTGTAGATTATGCCCTTTAGGTTTCCTTTTTGTCGGCACTCCGAAAATTATTGCCAAACCATTCTGCTGAGCTGCTCTCTGCAATGACTTGACGGTAGGGCCACTCAGTGGTTCAGCCAGTTGATAGAAGAGATCTCGACAAACATAACCTGTTAGAACTAGCTCAGAGAAGATGAGAAGCTCAATGTTCTTTTTTCTGGCATTCTCCGCCGTTTTTTCCATCGTATTAATGTTCTGACTCTTGTCAGTGACCGTAATTGGAATTTGGGCGAGTGCTACTGTAAGTTGATTCATATCACTCTCTAGATCACTTGGGCAGTGTTGAACTTATCAAGCTAATGTAATAATTCTATTACGACATCTGCATGCACTAGTTTATGTGTAAACATCGTTTTTTCAATTATAGTTTATGCTATGTTTTACTCAATATTAGCTGCAACGATCTATAGGTTGTAGGGCAGTCTGAAGTCATGGCTAACCGTCCTGAAGAGAAGCTTCGGTATAATTGGTGTGCGTCTTTTGTGTTCTGATCCTCTCCATTTCTGATATATGTTCTCAACGAATTCTTTGGGAAGGCCTAAGTCCTTAGCGATGTCATCAGTATTCCACCAATGCTCGATTCCCCAAAGTATTAGATCGATGACGTCATAATCTGCACCCAGTTCTGCTTTTGCTTTCTGATCAGGCCACAGATTAGGAGATGGTGCCTTTGCCAATACCCCATCAGGTACCCCCAAGGCGGTAGCGAGTTGCCTCACTGTCGTCTTGTAGAGATCCGCCAGTGGCTCAAGGTCACACGCCCCATCGCCGAATTTTGTGAAGTCTTCGGGGACAAGTTCAGTTGAACTTATCCTATCCGAGCATCATTTCGCTTTTGTCAGTAGTTCCGACGACTAGGCGATTCAGAACGTTTGCATGGTAAAAGAGGGTTACCGCACGGATTCTAGCCTTGACATTACCATTCGCCACCTTATTTTCCGGATCGACAACCTTCAGACCTTTGAAAACTTTAACCATAGGCGTCACATCAATTCTTCTGAAGTCTATGTCGAAGATCTTCGCCACGCGTTCAGCATCTTGGACATCCTTCGGGTTGTAGGTCTCTTCCTCTGGCATACAAAGACCAAGAACCTTTCTTGAGTCTCTGAAAGCTCTCGAGCAGAGAGCCGCTACGACACTTGAGTCCAAGCCACCTGACATACCGAATACTACACCGTCAGCTGAAGTCCTATTGACATAGTCCCTCAGGAAGCTCTCGATCCGGTCAACAACCCCACTTACATCCTCTAACTTGAGTAGGTCTTGCTCCAGTCGCACATTCATCAGCTCCCTAGGGCTTACCTCTTAATGGTTGAGCGACTTAAGGGTTAGTGGACACTTCTAGCGTCACTTGTTATTGAGCATGTGAGAAGTGGCTCGATAAATTAATAGAAGAGTCAAAACATAGCCCTTAGAACGCCATCGAAAAGGGATTAGGGATTGCTTGACATCTACGAGAAGATAACAGAACTTCTACACAATAATGAAACCTTTGCCGTTCTCACAATAATCGGTGCTGAGGGGTCGACTCCTAGAGGGGTTGGAACTAAGATGATAGTGATGAGTGATCAGACAACCTATGGAACTATAGGTGGGGGATGTGTTGAGTCGGCAGCAATTACGGCAGCTCTTGAAGCACTTAAGGAAGGGGGGCCACGGCTTGTCGATTATGCTTTGGAAGAGGAAGAGAAAGGTGGAGTTGGCATGAGATGTGGGGGTAAAGTACAATTGTCGATTGAGATACTTCAGCCGAAACCGACATTGCTTGTCATTGGCAGTGGTTACATAGCTTCGGCGCTGGTAACTCTTGGGAAACTTGTAGACTTCAATGTTACCGTCCTTGATCCCTTTGCGAAGAAAAATGACTTCTTGGAAGCCGACCTTGTGATAGCTGAGACTGTTGACAAGGGAGTTGCTGGACTGAAGATCACTCCACAAACATACATAGTGATTGTAACCAGGCATCAATATGATGAACCAGCACTTAGAGAGGTAATCAACTCAGAAGCTACCTACATAGGGATGGTAGGTAGCAAGAACAGAGTAGAGATGGCGTTTAATACTCTGAAGAAAGAAGGTATACTTGGAGATAGCCTAAGTCGAGTTTACGCTCCGATCGGCCTCGACATTGGTGCTGAGACGCCCGCGGAAATAGCAACAAGTATAATAGCCGAGATAATAAAACACCGCCGTGGAGGAACTGGAAGAAATCTAGCACTAGGGAGAGTCTGAGCTCTTCCAAGGTCTGGTGGAAATCAAATGGGCAGAAGGAAACGAAGAGTTCTCAAGATAGTGAAGAAGAAATTACCGACAATCTTCACATGCCCGGCATGTGGTGAAGAGTCGGTCAAGGTTATAATGAAAAGCGGGTCTGGGAAAGCGCTGATTCAATGCGGTTCCTGCAAGATCAAAGAAGAGCTTACTGTGCCGCCATCCTCCGGCATGGTAGATGTGTATTGTATATTTACCGACAAGTACTATGGTGCGGCCTCTTCAGTTGAGAATCAGACCACTAACTCATCATCCTCAGCATGAATTACTCTATTGTGTCTATAATGAATCATCGAGTTCATAGAACTTAACTAGTTTCTGTCAATACGCGCGCTAGTCCCCAGAGGTAAGAATATGCTCCTAGGTATAGGAGAAATCATTCTCATTATTGTAGTTATGATGTTAGTGATTCTACCCGAATTCTGGAGCAATAGGAAGAATGATAAGTTTCGGTGGTTGCGTCCATACGCTCTTGTAGCTCTCTTGCTGGTTGTCATTATCATCTTGTCCAAGTTCATGATGAAGATCCTATCATTGTTTTTCATAACAGTGCTGATTGGTGCTGTGATAATTCTCGGTCTCGCCAAATACGCACTGCATAGATGAGGTAATCATGAGTAAGACAAACGCCTTGATTCTGCTCTGCATAATCGTAAGCTTACTTTTGTGGGGACTAGGCTCTCGTCTGGCCCCGCTTCTTTCGTTTAGTACTGCCAATCTTCTATCGTGGAGGATTTGGACTCCGGTCACAACCCTATTCGTCCATGCTAGCCTTTTGCATCTCCTTGGCAATATGTTATTCCTCTATGTCTTTGGTAACACTTTAGAAAACACTGTTGGAAGTCGTAAGTTGCTCACGGCATTCTTCACAGGTGGTGTTGTAGCAGTGATTTTGAGCATCCCGTTCTATCCAGCCGACGTATCTCTAGTTGGTTCCTCTGCGGCGATATTCACGCTGACAGCTATAGTTATGCTTGTCAAGCCACTCAAATTCTCTTGGCTATTCCTTCTTCCACAGGGCTTGGTTTCCGTAGTCTACTTCCTATACAATGCTTTCGCTGTATACTACGGTATATCAGGAGGCGTAGCCTACATCTCTCATGTTATTGGCTTTCTTGTTGGGGTTCCATTCGGCATTGCTTGGAGTCCGCTGTGGCTGAGGAATCTTGCCGTGACCTTCGTTCTGCTTGTAGTGTATGTGACAATACTGTACTACTTGTCTCCATTCCTTCTTGGAGTTGCGAAGAAGACTATCTCAGGCCTTTGAGGTTTCGATAAGATCAAACCATATCATTGATCAATGCTAGGATTCCGCCAAGTAAGACCAACGTCCCCTCTACTGCACCAGCAATAATACCGACAGCGATAAGGACGATTGCCCAAGCGGGACGACGGATTCTATGTGAACCAATGAGTGCAATAACTCCGCAAATCATGTTAATTATGAGATCTCCACCCATACCCCCTATCATGGGAAGTATATACCTTGATGGTATCAACCAG
The DNA here is from genome assembly GCA_026394315.1 of Candidatus Bathyarchaeota archaeon. Taxonomy (GTDB): domain Archaea; phylum Thermoproteota; class Bathyarchaeia; order 40CM-2-53-6; family RBG-13-38-9; genus JAPKYM01. The sequence continues at coordinate 29,204 of JAPKYM010000212.1, forward strand.
TAGTAGGGTATGATAACATCTGACACTCCTAGCAGTCGCAGTAGGTTTATGATGATCAAGGTGAGTGCGCCTACTATGCTGAGTGCTAGCGCGAACTCAAATAAGCTTACACGGGACATTGCTAACCCGTCTAAGTATCTTGGGTACTTAAGTTAAAGAGGTTGCTGGCGTTCCGAGTTGTGATATCTGCCAGTTGACTAGCTGTCACGTCTTTCATTTCCGCAACGATCTCTAAGACTCTAGCCGTGTCACTTGGCTCGCTCGGCACTCCACTATATTTTACAGGGGTATCGGTTTCAAGTAAGATTCTCTCTATAGGCGTATTAAGTATAGCTTCTTTGTGTTTTCGGCTGTAATCGACAGCAGGCGTTGCAGAAATGAAATAACCATAATCAAGGATTCTCTGCAGTGTTTCGATTGGACCACTATACCAGTGAAATACTCCCTTCTTTATGCCATGGGCTTGGACAAGGGAAAGGACATCATCCCAAGCTCGCCGTGAGTGTAGTGATACCGGCTTATCATACTTCTTAGCAATATCCAACATTACTTCTAGAACCTCCTTTTGACGAGCCTTGTTGACTGCGTATTGGTAATCCAGTCCGATTTCACCGATTGCAACACAGTGGATCGCGTTACTTTCTATAGCTTTGAACGCCTCTTCCAGATTTGCCTCAGCTTCATGTGGGTGTATGCCAATTGCAGGGTAAACATAGTTGCGATATTGTTCAGCTAAGGCGAGGACTTTCATGTTTGCTAGGAAGCTTGAGCCGACCGCTATTATGGCTACGAGATCTTTCGTCTTAGCCCTTTCTAGACTCTGTTCGATATATGGGAGTTCATCAATATGTGCATGTGTATCAATTAGTCTCATCGTGTTCACTTAGAGAGAATTTCAAGTGCTGCTGAAGCATCCTCATCAAGTTCCTTCACTGAAGCTGCACCAATCATACAACACGAAATGTTTAGGTTAGAATATATGTACTCGAGGGCATTTTTAGGTGTTATTCTGCCACCAGCGAACGGTTTTATGGCTATTATGGGCTTATTTGAGCTTTTTATGACCGCTTCACTTGATTTTTGTGTCGGGAACATCATTATTCCAAGTCTGTTAGCCGGGGTCACATACCCATGGAACTTGATTCTAGAGGAATCCAGAATAGGTATTGTTGAGCCCGCGTGATGTGAACCTAAAATGCATCTATATCCATACGTGTCATGAATCCAGTTGACTAAATCCTCAAGCAGGTCCAAACGGTTACCCATGGAAAGAAAGTCTGTTTCCGACCCAAGCTCGAGGAAGAGAACGTTTGCTTTTAGATCTGACAGAGCTTTATTTACACTACTGTAATCAACAGATAGTTTTTCCAATTCATGAGAATACGGATAAGAATTCTTCAACCGTTCTAGAAATTTCGATTGCCAACCTTCTCTTGCTTGGAGAATTGGATCACTAAGGTACCTTCTCAGAAGCTCTTCTTCGCCATACTTCTTCTCAATGTGGTAGTAGGTAAGCCAACGCCGGTAATCATCGACTTTATGCCCGTTGATGAGAAGAGGGATCTTCAAGCAGACAACAAGTCCTAATTCTATTCCTGTTTCTTGTGACGCCTGCTGAATAGCCCTTAGAAATCCCCTTGCTAATATGCCTTCGTTTGGAGTAGGGGCACTCACTACCGTCATGCCATAACTCCTTACCGCCCTGACTAAGATGGGCAAAATATTTCCAATATCAGAGAATCTACCCAAGTATTCCGCATTCTTAGCCGATCCTTGATATGATTCTCCGACGAAGGGCAGATGGCCAAGTACAAGACGTGGGACTTTTGTGCCGGCTACATGGATTAGCGGCACTTGGCACACACTATCGTAACCTCTCATTTCTCTCCTTTTCACTGAAGGTTAAACTAGTACATGAAACGATTACATACTTCAGTCAAGGGAGCAAATCCCATTGAGCTCCATTCCAGTTACATATCAAGATTACATGCATCAACTTGAGAATCAGTTCAAAGAAAGTTACTCAGTCGCTCAGAAGGCGCGTTCTTCAGGTTACGATCCTTCAGTCGAACCTGAATCAATTGTAGCAGCCGACTTGGCTGAGCGTGTCGAGAAGTCTGTGGGCCCTAGCGGTGTTGCATCGAGAATAAGAGAGCTAACCAAGAAGATGCCTCGAGACGAAGTGGCCTTCAAGATAGCTGAGGAGATAGCTCAGACTTTCACCAGGGTCGGTGAAGAGTCAGCCGCAGATCAAGCTGTTCGAACCGCGCTAGCGATTCTGGGTGAGGGTGTGACGATAGCTCCAATACAGGGTGTCTCTGGTGTCAAAGTGAAGACAAATTCTGATCGTACAAGGTACTTGGCGATCTACTTCGCCGGACCAATACGCTCCGCTGGCGGAACCGAAATGGCTTTGATACTTGTCGTCGCGGACTACATACAGCAGCTTATGGGCTTAAGCAAGTACCGAGCGACGGAGATTGAGGCTAGGAGGTTCGTTGAGGAGCTACGACTTTACGAGAGAGAGGTTTCGAGGTTCCAATACAAGGTATCCGACCGAGAACTATTCAATGCGGTGATGAATCTTCCCGTTGAGGTTAATGGTGTTCAAACAGATCAGGTAGAAGTTGCCTCTTTCAGAAATCTACCGAGAATTGAAACCAACGGTGTTCGGGGCGGAGCCCTTCGTGTCGTCAATGACGGTCTGATAGGTCGAACGCAGAAAGTCGTAAAGATAGTTGAGAAACTTGGCATAAGTGGGTGGGCGTGGCTAAAGGAATTCTCGCCGCGCACTACTGAGGTTGAAGAAGCCAGAGAAGTCATGTACCTCGAGGATGTCGTAGGTGGCAGACCGATATTCTCACTACCAGCAACGTCAGGCGGTTTCAGACTTCGATACGGGAGATCTAGGAACACCGGACTCACAGCACTCGGTATTCACCCGTCAACCATGCACGTACTACGGGACTTCATAGCCGCAGGGACACAACTCCGCATAGAAAAGCCTGGCAAGGCTGGAGTAGTAGGCCCAGTAGATTCCATAGAGCCCTCCATAGTAAAGTTGTCTGACGGCTCAGTTCAAAGGATCGATGATCCTAAACTCGCAAGAAAAATCCTGAGCGATATTGACAGCGTTCTATTTCTAGGGGACATCCTGATTTCCTTCGGCGACTTCGTCGAGAATAACAAACCTCTAGCCCAATCAGGCTTTGTCGAGGAATGGTGGAGTGAGCTTCTACATCAAGCAATAAAAACCAAGAATATCACATCTGTCGCCACGGAATCAGAAACAAACAGTGAAAGGCTCGACTTATTCATTAGATTTCCGCTAACCACCATTCCAACTCCAGACGAAGCGTTAACGATCTCAAAGAATCTTGGCATACCCCTTCATCCCAGATACACATACTTCTGGAACAGCCTCAGTCCAAAAGAAGTAATTCAGTTGCGAGATAGCCTACTGAAATCAAGTGTAATTAACCCACCAGAAAAGTTGGTTATTAGTAACCCAGACAGCGAGGTCAAGAGACTACTTGAAAAAATATGTGTGCCACATCAAGTCGAAGGTAACAAGATAATTATTTCGGAGGGATTAATACTTCAAGAATGCTTAGGCCTTAGTGGAAGATGGGATCCTCCCGAAACGGACGTTTCCAGTGTCGAATACATCTCAAAGGCATCTGGAATAACAATCAAGGACAAAGCTCCAACCTTTATTGGGGCGAGAATGGGAAGGCCTGAGAAGGCCAAGCCAAGAGAGATGAAGCCGCTAGTACATGTACTATTTCCGGTTGGTTTAGCGGGCGGCTCTAGGAGAAATATCACTGAAGCGGCAAGAAATAACACTATTGTATCAATAGATATAGAGAAAAGACTATGCCCAGAATGTGAAGAATTTACATATTTGAATAGATGCCAGAAATGTGGATCCTTGACTGGCATGCAAAGATTCTGTCCCAAGTGTCGTCGAAATTACGAGAGCAAAGAATGTCCAGTATGCAAGGTCTCGACAGTAACTCATGAGAAACTTCCAGTCAATATCAGATCACTTCTGGAGCAGGCTACAAGAAGACTTGGAATGACTGAGCCGCCCGAGGTCATCAAATGCGTTCGGGGGATGGTTAGCGACTCCAAGAAGCCTGAGGCACTCGAGAAGGGTCTGCTACGTGCAAAGCACCGATTATCAGTATATAAAGATGGAACGGTTCGATTTGACGCTACTAATGCACCACTTACGCACTTCAAGCCCACAGAAGTTGGCATATCTCTTGAGAAATTACATGAACTCGGCTATGCCCGTGACGCACATGATGAACCAATCTCGAGACCAGATCAATTGTGTGCGCTGAAAATTCAGGACATCATTGTTCCAGAGTCTTGTGCTGACTATTTCGTCAGAGCTGCTGCGTTCATTGATGATCTGCTCACGAAGTTCTACAACATTCAACCTTGCTACAACTTCAGGAAGAAAGAAGACCTAATAGGTCAACTAGTAGTAGGATTGTCTCCGCACACTTCGGTCGGCGTCTTGGCAAGAATAATCGGATTCACAAAGGCCAGTGTCTGCTTAGCACACCCCTTCTGGCATGCTGCAAAGAGGCGAGACTGCGACGGTGACGAAGACGCAATAATACTATTGATGGATATTCTCCTGAACTTCTCGAGATCCTTTCTTCCAAGCAGGATCGGAGGATTAATGGATGCTCCACTTCTCCTTTCATTGTTCGTCAATCCAAATGAAATAGCGAGACAAGCATTCAATATCGAAGTCGTCGATAGCCTCCCTCTACAATTCTTCGCCGAAACGGAGAAGCATTCCGACTCAAAGAGCACAACAAATATTGTCAAGACAGTGGCAAGCCGTCTTGAAACTGAGGAGATCTATGAGGCGATAGGTTTCACACACAATACTGAGAGTATTAATGAAGGAAACTTAGAGAGCTCATATAAACGTCTCCCATCTATGCTTGTCAAGATTGAAGAGCAACTGAAAATCGCGGACTTAGTGAGATCTGTTAGTTCACGTGAAGTGGCAAAGAGGGTTCTTTCGGCCCACCTAATGCGCGACATAATTGGAAACATGAAAGCATTCTCTTCCCAGAAGTTCAGATGCTTAAGGTGTAATACAAAGTTCAGGAGGATACCACTACGAGGTGCCTGCCCAAAATGTGGTGGGAAGATATCTTTGACAGTACATCGAGGATCGATAGAGAAGTATCTCAGCGTTGCTGAGAACCTGGTCAGCAGTTACGGTATAGGACTCTATTATGAACAATGGCTCAGGCTGATATCTGAAGAGATAAACTCTCTATTCAAAGAAAAGGACTCAAAGAAGCAACCTGAGCTTGTAGACTTCATGTAGATTAGGTTATTCTTATGCCGGTCCCCACATTCCATCCTAAAGCCTACTTGATTACTAGAAGGAATGTGACTAGGGGTCTTCGTGCACGCACCAAAATACTAGAGCTCATTGAAAAGAAGTCAGTTCAGACGGGTAGAATAGCTAAGGAGACAGGCTTGTCGTATAGGTCAGTGGGATACCACATCAAGGTACTGAGAAAAGAGAAGATCATGGAGCCTACCAGTGGAAGGAGACCTCTGACTTGGAGATTGACGTCACTAGGTCAACAACGTTTAGCATAAAAACAGACACTTTTGAATAGAATTATATTTAAACGAAAAATATTTTTTCGAAAGACTTTACCTATAATAGCGTCAACTATCCGAACAGAAAACTGCTCATAACTTCAATCTTAAGAATTAATTTTTAACATGAAACAGTTAACCACAAGTTGGCGCCTAAAGTCTCACAGGCACCAGCTTGTATTTTTCTTTGCAAGGGTTGCCCTCAGTCATGTAGAACCTGCCCTCATCTAGCTTCATGACAACAGACGTTATCGTTTCAAATTGGTCATCAGCGTGAAGTCTTGGATCTGGGTGTCTGCATATCGAGTTCGGGTAATCGAAGTGATCGCTTGATGCAGATCGTATGGCATTGAGGCTCAGTCTCTTCTTGTTCATCAATAGCCTCCGTAGTCTATTCCACCTTATAGGGGAATCCGTAAAGACAGTCTTGCCAAGATCCTTGAGGTTCAGGCTGTTGGAGAGGAAGTTGTTTGAATGAGTTATGAGCCCATCCTCAGCATGCAGGATGGCAACGTCATTTGGGGAGACCTCAACGTCTATAGCTTCGCCTCCAGAGTGGGCAATCATGTAGTTTATTGAGGCTGATCTCTTCGCTCTTGCTACAGCATGAATTGCGTCTCTAATAGTCTTGGAGTTCAGTATCTTGCGTGCTACAACAGAGACAAGCGGTACGCCTGGGCTAACCCGGTCCTTGTCGGAGAGTAGCGCATTAATGCAAACACCAAGACCGGCAGAGTTGAGGCCTTTATGTGCCACAGTTCCAGCCTCTGAATGCGTTAGAATGTCGGGTTTTCCATCGCTCTGTTTTATATGGAGGAGTACACAGGTCTCCCTGAACTTACTTCTGAAGTCCCAGTTCTCCCCTAGGATCACTCCATTAGATGAAGAAGCATCTGGGGTAGCTGCAAAGGAGGTGCATTCGCGGTCAAGCCTAGCCGAAAGAGGTGTTATGGCTAATTCGTACCTAGAATTTATCGCCACTATTTCCTCAGTCGATCTTTTGGCTCCAGCTGCTATTCCTTCTATTTCCTCCATTATTTCGTTGTCATATTGCTGTATGATTGGGATCCAGTTTAATGCGTCTGTCTTCACTTTGTTCCAGTCAAGGTTTGCGAATCTTTGGAATTGGCTTTGATATGTTTCCACATTCTTCCAGATCAAGTCTTTTGCTAGTGAGCCGTACTGGAAGCCTCTTTCCTTTGGGCTCCCTTCAACTGTAATGATCCTCGTTCTTAGCGTCAACTCTTGGCGCCACCCCTTCTGTCACTGATTTGTTTCAGCTATCCTAGGTCAAGGCTACGTTAAGCTATCGGTTTGGGCATTTGATGATCTAGGTTTAAAAGGCTCCGAAACGCAGCCTGTATTGGAGTGGTTTTGAGTTTGAGCGGGCGCGAAAAGAAGAGGCGCCATGAAGCACCCATGCCTGCTGCTAGTGCAGGTCTGTTACGTTTCTTCGAAGAAGAGACAGCGGGCATAAAGTTGGGGCCGGAAATAATCATAATGTTGGCCATAGGTCTGATAGCTGTAAGTCTAGTAGCCTACGTCTCGTTCAAGTGAAGCTTATTCTAACGGAAATGATGCAGAGTCTTTTGCGCCAGCATCGGTAGAGGGCGACTCTGGATACCAAGCTTCCTTCTGATCTGACTAGCTAGAACGTCAGTATATCCTGTGAAGCCGTATACTGTCTTGGCTTTAGAATCCTTAACGAATTGAAGGAGCTGGCGGTAATCGGCGTGACTGCTCAAAGGGAAAGCGGCAGCTCTTTTGGGACTCATCTTTAGGGCCCAACCAGTTGTAACGGCTTTCACATACTTTCTAGAATCGGATAAGAAATAGGGTCGAGTTGCTATCAAGACAGAGTTACCATTGTTTGGTTCTTCAGCAGCAACCGTTCTGGAACACATCTTAAGGCCATTGTTCGAGTATACCGCATTAACTCCCGCGATCTTTTGATCAGTGATTACGTCTAACTTGGTATAGACGTTGAACAGTTTCACGAGTTCCTGAGCTTTTCCTGCACCATAGGCTTGAAATGTTGGTGCCAGACCCTGCTTGATCTGATCCAAAGCCCAACTGACGATTTTCGCGTATGTCTGCTCTCTCTCTGGGAAGATATAGGATGGTTCACCATATGTTGCCTCTACAACAAGAGTGTCACATTCTGCTCTCTCAGCTCTTGTAGTTGTTAGGGTATCCAAGCAGTTTATGTCTCCGGTGTACAAGATTGTTGTATTCGGTAAAGTCACCAAGAACTGTGTTGATCCTAGCATATGCCCTGCGTTTAGAGGTGTGATTTCAGCATCTCCAAGTCTTATGGGGCAGTGTAACTTTACATCGTGGAAGTTGACTACGACTTTTCCGTGAATGCTCTCGAAGATCTCTCTTGTCTCAATAGTCGAGTATTTCTTCAGTCTACTTCTGAATCCAGCAGAATGATCTGCATGAGCATGAGAAATGAAGACCGAAGAGTCTCGTGCTAGGCCATGCATTGAATCGGGATCAAAGACTAGATTGTTCTCCCGAGTCCTTATTACGAAGCCTGCGCACCAGCCTAGTTCAGCCATGGCCAGCAGCGTCCCAATTAGGTCCCCATCTAATCAGCAGCTTCCATTTATCCTCTTTTGGCATTTCTTTACTGACCTATGTTCATGTGCTTGTTGCAGGAAACTTAATCTTGTTAGGTTTCTTCCATACTATACAGTGCGTTGAAGCTCCGTTGGATCTACAGCCATGATCTCATACCAGGGTAATATGGTTCGAATAGGCAGGAAGCCAGTAATCAGTTACGTTGTCGCCTGTGTTACCTTGTTCAATTCAGGAAAGGAGGAGGTCATGGTGAGAGCAAGAGGAAGATCGATTCCTAAGGCGGTTGAGACTGTTGGAATGCTCAAGAAATCCTTTTTCAAGGGGCTCAGCATCAGATCGATTAATATCGGGTCTGAAGATATCAAGCGTCTCAATGGTCGCGGGGCGAGCATCTCAACGATTGAGATAACTTTAGCCAGAAAAGAAGTCACAGCTCCAAAAGTGACTCTATAACCCAATCAATTATATTCGTCCCGCACTCTTAAGTAATTATGAGTCACCCCAAGATTGTGGTCACTCCCCCAGGACCTAAAGCTATCAAACTACTGCAAAGTAGCGAGGCACACTTATCTCCTTCACTTCACACAATTTATCCTCTTGTTATAGCTTCGGGTAGAGACTGCATAATCGTGGATATCGACGGCAACGAGTATCTTGACTTCAATTCTGGAATGTCTTGCCTAAACGTTGGGCATTGCCATCCTACGGTTGTGAAATCCGTAAAGGACCAACTGGAAAAATTCACTCATCAATCACAAACAATCTCAAACTATGAGGTTATGGTTGAGCTTGCTCGAGAGATCTGCAATATTACTCCTGGAGAATTCGAGAAGAAAGTATTCTTCAGTAATTCTGGAACTGAGGCTGTAGAAGCTGCGATCAAAGTTGTCCGCTGGCATTTCAGAAGGACGGGTCTCTTGGCCTACACAAATGCTTCACATGGCGAAACCTTTGGGTCTATGAGTCTATCAGCTAATCAACTGGTTCAGAAAAGGCATCTTGCACCCTTCATGCCCAGTGTAGTTCACGTTCCTTATCCCTATTGCTACAGATGTCCATTCAGTCTTTCTCTGCCTACTTGTAGCTACGCATGTGTTGACTTTATTCGTGAGTATGTTCTGAGGAGGGTTATCGCGCCAGACGATGTTGCCGCAATATTCTTTGAGCCTATACAAACAGAGGGATGCATAATTCCGCCACCAGAGTATTTCGGTAGACTCAAACGAATCATGGATGACTTTGAAATTGCAGTGGTAGATGATGAGGCTGAGACCGGAATAGGGCGCACTGGAAGATGGTTCGGCATAGAGCACTGGCAAGTGACCCCTGATGTTGTTTGTGCTGCAGGCGGAATCGCTGCGGGTCTGCCACTTGGAGTAACCTTATGCAGAAGTGAAGTCATGGACTGGGAGCCAGGGACTCATAACAGTATTTTCGGCGGTAATCCGCTGAGTTGTGCAGCTGCCTTAGCTGTCCTCAAGGTAATCTCTGGCGGCAATCTTGTTGAAAACGCTGCCAGACAGGGCAACTACATCTTGAAGAGACTCAAGGAGATGATGGAGGAGTTTGAACTGATCGGAGACGTAAGAGGTCGAGGATTGATGGTTGGTATAGAATTGGTTAAGGATCAAAAAACTAAGACTCCAGCTACAAAAGAGGCAAAGGACATAGTGCTGAAAGCCTTCAAACGTGGAGTTGCTCTGAGGATGTCTGAATCCACAATTATGCTGACTCCTCCTCTGACGATAACTCGTGATTTCATTGATTCAGGATTAGATATTCTTGAGGGAGCGATGAAGGAATTCAGCAGTGAGTCCAGATAGCATTGATCAGAGTTTTAAGTCGAAGTAATCTAGACTATCTTGGTGATTTGGCCAGATGAAGGATTGTCTTGCCAAGGACATTATGATAAAGAATGTCTACACGATAAAGGTTGGCAGTAAAGTCGCTTTGGCCAGATTGAATATGATGAGGCATGGTGTAGGAGGATTACCCGTCCTCGACGAAAAGGGCACTGTGCTGGGAATGATCACTCAAAGAGACGTTGATCTAGCTGGTTCCGACGTGTCTCATCTTCCAGTCGAAGATCTCATGACTACAAAGTTGCTTAAGGGAAATGAGGGAACAACTCTGAAGGAGATTGTTGACCTAATGGTCAAGACTGGAATACAAAGAATTCCCATAGTCAATGATGAAGGACAGCTCTTAGGGCTAGTGACACAGACATCGGTAATAAAGCATGCATTAGCGCATGGTCTGTTATAATGTCAAATTATGACTCTTGGTTCTTAAGGGATGAATGCTTTTATCTTATGAATCAGAAAGATAGTTTCTTCGGTTGAGGATGACATGACGAGTGAAATCTCTGGAAATAAAGCGAGTGCTGCGCCTCAAGCAAATAGATTGATGTTGTTCTTTGCGGAAAATATGAAGCTCCTTCAAGAAGCACCAATAATTGTTAGAGCTTTAACAGACGAGGGAACAGTGGATCCGACAAGAGATGACGTTGTAGAAGTCTCAATAAATCAAGAAAGTCGAACCGCATTCAAGAATGGAGAGAAAACCCTAAGGATACAGCTTACAAACGGCGAAGGTTCAGCAGACATTAAAACAGGAACTGCGATGGAGACAGTCATATTCAAAGCGAGTTGGATTTCAGGAAAATCGCCACTCCAAAATGTCCTTACAAACATACTAGTCGGTGGATTACTCATCTAGAACATCGTTTCTACTATGAATTTTAATTGACTCCAAGGCGCTCGCGATCTCCACGAGTCTTTTGTGATTGCTTCAAGTAGTACTACTGGTTAGGGCGCACTACATTGATCAGGGATATTTGAGGTAAGCATTCTAGCTTACATATTGACTTAAGGTAGGCGTGTGTGTAAGCTAGTAGTACCGTAAGAATCGGAATATTACGGCAACCGTTATATCCGCTGTAGATCAGACTTCTTGGTGCCACTAAATGGTAACACTAGATGGTAAAATTGGAGAAAAATAAAATGAGTGAGGAAAAGAAAGAGGAGAAGAAAGAGGAAAAGTCCGTAGTATCAAGAAGGGCTTTCATCGGAGGCACAATCGCAGGACTAGTCGTCGGTGCTGCTGCAGCATATGGCGCAACTACAATGATGCCAGCAGGACCAAAGCCACCAGTTGGTGCACCAAAGGAAGCTATCAGAGGGAAATTCATCTCACTTACAGTGAACGGTAAAGCAACGTCGTTGTGGGTTGATGCGCGCTGGAGTCTAGCGAACACTCTCAGAAACTCACAAGGTCTCAGAGGAACCGTAAAGGGATGTGACTACGGAGAATGCGGATCTTGCACAGTTATTGTTGACGGTAGAGCAATGCCTTCATGTATGGTCTTAGCTATCGATGCTGACGGAAGGACTATTCAGACTATTGAAGGAGTGTCTGAGGGCGGAAAGCTCAGTGCCCTTCAAGAGACAATGATAAAGCATAGAGCCTTCCAATGTGGATTCTGCGGACCAGGTTTCATAATGAGTGCGAAAGCATTACTCGACAAGAAATCTAGGCCGACAGAGGACGAAATAAGAGAAGCTCTCTCAGGCAATGTCTGTAGATGCACAGGGTATCACAGAATAGTTGAGTCTTTGCTGATCGTAACAGGACAGAAGCAACCCTTGGAGAGGATATCATCCGGGGCGATTGCATAGGAGGAGAGAAATTTGGGTAAGAGATTTGTTGGAGACTTAACGCAATTCAAAGATAAGATGGCCCAGTACGGTTACAGCGGATTAAGGTACTTTGGGCAGAGAGTCGATGACGTTAACGGTCCAGGAATAGTAACAGGAACCATTGGATGGACTTTCAACGTAAGCCTGCCAGGGATGCTTGTTGGTAAACTCAAAAGGAACCCCTACGGCCACGCGAAGATAACTAGCATAGACACAAGCAAGGCCGAGAGGATATCAGGCGTAGTCTTTGTTGGAACAGCCAAACATCCGATGTTTGCAGGAAAGTTGATGTTCGGTGACGAACCAGTTCTATGTGATAAGGAAGTCTGGTCGAACAATGATCCAGTAGCTATTGTAGCTGCAGAAACACTTGAGGCAGCTGAGGATGCCCTTGACGCCATAGATGTCAAGTATGAAGAACTGCCAGTTGAGATGGATCCCGAAGCAGCCGCAAGTCCAAGTCCCTCAGTAGTCCAGAAGTCCCCACCTCCAAACAAGCAAGGAAGACCTAACTGCTTCACCTATGTTCCGCTGATTTACGGGGATCTCGACAAGGAGATGGCTGCCTCAGATGTCACCGTCGAAATGAATCCTGAGTTGCCACCAGATCCACATGGAACACCAGCACCAATGTCAGCCGTAGCAGTATGGAACGGCGACGGCTCAATAAGCGTCTGGGATGATGTACAGAACATCCACGCAGTTCCGTGGCCAACAGTAGCAGGAATGGTTGGTCTAGCCCAAGAGATGGTTCACTTCCATGGTCCAGAGGTTTGTGCAGGAGGATTCGGTGGCAAGAACGCAGGCATAGCAGGTGTATACGCTGCAATGCTTACCATAATAACCCACAGACCCGCCAGAGTGCTCTATGACAGAACTGAAGGCCTACTCCATGTAAGCAGACCAAACTGGAAGTGGAAGATCAAGATAGGAGCCAAGAAAGATGGAACCCTAACTGCCATACAGGCCACAGCCTACATAGGAGGCCCATACGGCAGATTCCTAGGAGGATTACTAGAGAGAGCAAGAAACGGAATCACAGGCAGCTACAGGTGGAAAGCCGTAAAGTATGACGGCTACGCCTCATACACAAACGCCCAGAACACACTCTCATACAGAGGATACAGCTCCCCAGAAACATGCTACGCAGTTGAACTGGCCATAGACGAGCTGGCTAAGAAACTTGGAATGGATAACCTCGATTTACGTCTGAAGAACTACCTGAACGAAGGCGAAAGAAATGCGATGAACGAGATCTTCCGCAGCATGGGAGAGCCAGGCGTTGCAAAGAAGATAAGAGAATTCATGGATGCTTGGGGACCCAAACCATCAGTGCCGGATCCATGGGTAGTTGGAAGAGGCTTCTCTGGCGGCAACAAATACACGCAAGGGACCATGATAACGAACACTGCTCATCTGAAGTTCAAAGGCAACGGAACAGTCGAGATAATAACTGACAGCATGGACCTCGGAACTGGACTGAACACAGTCTGGAGACAGTTTGTAGCGGAAGGCCTTAACATCCCAATCGAGAAGACAGTCAAGCTAGAGGTTAATACAGACTACGCACCTTTCACAACCTGCTCATACTCGAGTATGGCAACATTCCACGGTGGATACGCCCTAGTAAACGCCACGATGAATGCTAAGAAGCTACTATTCGCTAACGCAGCTCCAATACTCAAAGCTAAACCTGAAGACCTCGAGACCAAAGATGGGAAGATTATGGTCAAAGGAAAGCCAGAAGGCGCAATACCATGGTCACAAGCATTCCCAGCAATACCAGGACAACCAGGACCAGCTGAAGAGTTGATGGTGAGTGGAGGGATATACGCACCAGACGACTACCAAGGACCTGGCAAGATGGATCCAGCTACAAGCCAATGCTTAGGCCCATACTTCAGATCTGTACTGTTCCACAGCCACCAAGCCAACGCAGCGGAAGTATTTGTCAACAAAGAGACTGGCGAAGTTCGAGTAAACAAGTGGGCAGGAGGATGCGACTTGATACCAGCAAACCCAACAAACGTTGAAGGACAACTTGAAGGAGGATCCTTGGTCATGGGTCTTGGAACCACACTAACAGAAGCAAGATGGCAAGACAAGGGAATGTACCTCGGCAAATCATATCTTGACTGGAAGATCCCGACAGTAATGGACATTCCAAAGGTTGACAATGTAGACACAGCCCTAGTTCCAGTATGGGGTGAAGCTCACGGAGACAACCCCAGAATAGACGCACCATTCGGAGCCAAAGGAACAGCCGAAGGAGTTCAAGCGCCAACAGCACCATGCATAGCTAATGCAGTCGCGGATGCTATCGGTGTGCGGTTGACAACAATACCATTCACGCCTGACGTGATACTGAAGGCGTTGGGGAAGGCATAAGGAGGTAGAAGGAAGTTGAAAGCAATAGCAGCATACAAGTACTATGATGCAGAAACGCTTCAAGAAGCATGTGCAACGCTGAATCAATACGCTGGCAAGGCTCAGGTTCTCGGAGGCGGAACAGACCTAATCGACTGGATGAAAAGGCGATTTATGCCTACACCAGACATTCTAGTGAATATCAAGAAGATCCCAGGACTCAGCGGAATCAAAGAAGAGGGTGGCGCCCTGAAGATCGGTGCAACGACCACATTAACAGACATAATTGAGAACAGCACCGTCCAGAGCAAGTACAAGGCTCTAGCAGACGCAGCAATGAAAGGTCCAGCCCCACCAATCCGAAACATGGCAACAATAGCAGGAAACCTCTGCCAACATGTACGATGCTGGTACTACAGATGGCCAGACTGGTACTGCTACAGAAAAGGTGGACCAATCTGCTTCGCGCCAGCAGGCAGAAACATAGCCCATGCTATAATGGAGCAGAAAGTCTGCAACGCCGTAGTAGCAAGCGACCCAGCAACAGCGCTAGCAGCAATGAACGCTTCAGTGACAGTTCAGGGAACAGGTGGAACGAGAGAAGTAGCTGTCAAAGACCTCTACGTAGTACTAGGCACAATACTGAAGCCAGACGAGATCATAACAACTGTGACAGTTCCTGAAGCACCCTCAAAGCAAGCCTTCTTGAAGAGCAGAGTCAGAAACGCAGTCGACTTCGCTCTGGTCAGTGCAGCAGCCGCAACGACAAGCAAAGGGACAACAGTAGCTCTGGGTGGAGTGGCGCCCATATTGGTCGCAGGATCACCTGACGACGTAAATGCAGCAATAGGCAAGGCTGCGCCTCTTAGCGAAAACAAGTATAAGGTATCTGTTGCGAAAGCGATGGTTAAGCGGGTAACCGCCTAACCTTTTTCTTCTTTTTTACTAAGTTTAAGGGAGAATTAGCGGAGCTATAGTAGGCTCAGGAAGCTGATAGTTGTTGCAGCAGGCTCCAGCTTCGTTCTTCCGTTAACCCAAGTAGCCGTCAGCGTAACTACCTCATTCTTGGTTCCTGTTATGGTGAAAGTTGCCTCGCCGTTAAGTAAAGTGACTCTGGCAGCACTCAACTTTGCACCAGAGTGAGGGGGATTGAGTGATAAGTCAACGGTATCATTCCTACTCCTATCAATTTGATCCTCAGAGTTTGCGGCATAGATCCTCAAGACCTCAAGTCGATTAACATCTATTGTGTGTGGGGAGGAGAGCATCAGTTTAACCGCTTCAGGTGAACTGTACTTAAAGATCGTGGGCCGGACGTAGTAGAAAGCCAAACTCGCCAAAGAGATCAGAATAATGGCGGAAAGGAGAGTCTGGCCAATTTCAACTTTTCTCCAACTCTTCATAGTCAAAATGTACTCCGACTTCACTTGCACATTTCAATGAATGCTTTGATGTGAGGTTCGAGTAGTGTAACATCCTCAGAGGATCCGAATTCAATTGAAGTGACTGGAATCCCTAATTCTTCCCTGAAGGTCTCCTTTAAGATCCTATCAGATGAGGACAGATTCCGGCAACCTATTACATTTCCAATAATGACTGCATCTGGCTTTTGCTGCTTGATGTAAGGAATCAGACTCTTTGCGCGGTCAAGGCTTGGCATATGGTGCGGCATCTTCCATATCCATCCTGCAAACTCCTTAAGAAGCGAGCCATTCTCAGGAATTGGGCTATGGAAGAGTGGTAGGTACGTATCACAGCCAACTATGGCCCCACCAGAGTCTTCTATTATATTCCAGAACCGTAGATCCTGAGGTGCCATACCAACATAATAGAGTCTCGTGGGATCGTTAGTGATCCCAGGCGCAGCCTTACTTTGTTCTGTCCTCTTCATGACTTCGTTTCGAATCTCCGTTAAGATCGCAGTCAAGGCTTCAGGTTCCTGCAGATAATCTCCGGCAGTTGCATGGGTGAGGAAATATTCAAGCCCTGTCATGGGAACATGATCATGGGTTAGGGAACCTGTAAGGTCAAGTAGGAGCTTCCTTATCTCGTTCCCTCTCTTTATCTCTTCTCGAAGATTTCTCTCGGAATATTTATGACCGAAACGTCGACCGACCCTCTCGAAAAGCGAGGTCAACTCTTCCTTTATGAACGAAGTAGCTCTTTTCTCAGACGCTGCATCGTAGATGGGGATCTCCATCGAGTAGATTGGTTTATGCATGTCTCTTGACATTAGTTGCCAAGTCTTTGAGGAGATGTCGCACTGTCCTGCAGTTGCCACAAACATGTTCAAAGGAGTCAGATTTCCCTTGGAGAGAGTGTTACTTGTGGCTGTTAGATTCCATATGCATGAGTCTGCGCTTAGACCCGCCTCAATCGCGTAAGCGGTTGTTCTCGCGTCCTTCGTTGTAGTCTTTGTCATACCTTCGTGAAGGAGGAGGTCGTAAGGAGTTGCACCTAGAGCGTATATGATCTCAGGAGGGAAGAGTCTCCACTTAGCTACGACTTTGCCGCCACTTCTCTGAATTCTACTCTCGCTTTCCATGAACATTTGCCATAGTCTGTTGAAGCTTGCAAGTCGTCTGTCGAGTAGGACCTCAGTTAGCTGAGCTGACTTAGTCATTTCACACTCCTCTCAGCATCT
Organism: Candidatus Bathyarchaeota archaeon; assembly: GCA_026394315.1. Classification (GTDB taxonomy): domain Archaea; phylum Thermoproteota; class Bathyarchaeia; order 40CM-2-53-6; family RBG-13-38-9; genus JAPKYM01. Next base: position 46,145 of record JAPKYM010000212.1, read on the forward strand.
CTAGGAAAGCCTCAATCTTTGTCCGTGTAGTTCCAATATCAGCGGGCGAGTATTCTGTTTCAATTAAGAGTGTTGGAATGTTGAGTTCTTTTTTGAGGGCTTCCTTGAAGATCTTGACTTCTGATCTGAAGGTGTCACATGATTTCAGACTGTAGTAAATCATGCCTTGCGCGTGGCTTCCGCGAGCTCCAGCTATAACATAGTTGAGTCTCATTGCTGTGTCTGTCATGTTTGGGCATGGTGTGTTATGCAAGTATCTTTCAACAAGCCCCTCCATCAATGGACCGTCGAGAGATACGTCTTTGCGCCAAAATCTTGATCCTGTACATAATGCATCTGCAACTATCTTTGCTCTAGCTCTCTCAACAAGATCCAACACTTTAGTGTCTTCAAGAGCCATTACGGAGCCGTAGAGCATTATCCTAGTGCGTGTGTCAGTTTTCTTTTCAACACGCGGAGGCGTCTTGAGTTCTCCGACTATTCTTGTAGTCTCTTTGAGGAATTCGGGTCTATCTACTAGAAATCCAGCGTGAGATATCTGGAAGACATCGCGCCAAGATATTGAGGAAGATTCCTCCTTTAGATAGTCATATAGTCTCCTCATTCTTCCGCGGATGAGGTTGTGGGTTCTTACGGCTTCTCGGAGTCGTTTGTTAGTGATCTTTGTTCCACTCAGTTTCTCAAGATTCTTTTTGAGGTCGTCCAGTTCCTCTCTGAAGTAGTCTATTGCTTGTTTTCTTGTTCGGAATCTGTTGGATGTTTGTGGAACTCCTACTGTGAATACTGGGATGTTGAAGTACTTCTTCCAGTACTCTTGGAGTTTCTTCATTCCATCACATGTACAGGCTACGCAGACAGCATCTAGCATTTCATAGTACGGGTTTCTAGTGGCTTTGTTCCCTATACATGTGCGAATATATGGGCAAGTGTAGGATTGGAGATATTGTTCTCCTGCGTGCATAGCTTCTGGGCTGGTTCCACTGACCAGTCGGAGTGGAATCATACCCGCAGCAGTAATCAATTCTTCTGGAATATAGGCACAGAAATAGCCAACAATCTTCGATCCGCTTTCTTTGCTGAGTCTCAAGGATTCAGGTCTATCTCTTAGCATCTTCATCAAAGGGTTAATCAAACTCTCACGACACCCGTGGACAGAGCGTAAGCCAAACCCCGGCTAACGAATATAAAACCTACAACTACAAGAGCAATTCCACTGATTCTTCTTACTCTCTCAGCATTTGAGTGTACAACAGCATAACGAGTTAAGGTGCCAGCAAGGATCCCTAAGATGGGCATGTAGGCCGTTGACCCGAGCCAGAATGATATCATAAAGACTAGAGATTGGAGAGTGTTTGAGAGGGTTACACTATAGGTCAATGCAGCCATGAGAGGGATGCATGGCCACAGACCCATGACCAGTCCTAGGAGGAATGTTGACTTGACTCTTCTAAAGCCGCAACAGATTACCGAGGCATATTTCATTTTCGTGCCAAAAGAAATCAGAAATCCATAGATCACTAGAATGATTCCAAGTGGTATCACGACGATAGCGGCAGCGTTAGGATTGAAGAAGGCTACTCCGAAGTAGCCGACTACGAGACCTAGGGCAAGGTAGGCGATGAGCCTTCCTACACTAAAATAGACTGAAGCTATCAATCCGCTCCTAGCTTTCGGATGCTCTGCTGCAATGTGGGGCGCCAAGACTGGTGCACATTGAGCAACACATGAGATCCCTAAGCCAAGGCCGAGAGTTACTCCAGCAGCAACCTCAACTAGCAGGTTTCAACACTCTCTAAAAGAATCTTCTCAGTGTAGCTACCGAGAGTATATGACACACCTTATAAGTCTTCCATCTTTGAGGGTTGCTTACCTAAGAAGACTGATTGGTCTCTTATGGAATCTGAAAGGTCTAAATAGAATAAATACGGGTCACTAGTTCTGTGGCCATTATGAGAGAGGAAAGAAAGTGGCTTATCGAACATCAAGTTCAGAGAACATCAAAAGCACTTGAAAGCAACGGGTTCAAGACTGTATATGCCCCAACCAAGAGTGACGCGCTGAAAGAGGCTCTGAAACTGATCCCTCAAGAGGCCAAGGTTGGAATTGGTGGTTCAGTTACAGCGCGTGAGATTGGTCTTGTAGAAGAACTTCGGAAGAGAGGCAGCAACGTTCTTGAGACATGGAGAAAGTTGAGCCCTGAGGAAGATCTCTCCATAAGAAGAGGACACTTGACATGCGACGTTTTCGTCAGTAGTAGTAACGCTGTCACTGAAGACGGTAAACTCGTCAATGCTGACGGAACAGGCAACAGGGTTGCAGCTATGATCTTCGGACCGCCAAGGGTAGTAGTTATCGCTGGTGTGAATAAGATTGTCAGAGATGTTCATGAAGCAATGGCACGGATAAGAAGTGTTGCCACTCCTATGAATGTGAGAAGGGTCGGAGGAACAACTCCGTGCGTTACTGATGTCTGTAACTTGGAGGAATGTAAACCCCCAAGCAGACACTGCCATGCAATTACCATATTGGAAAAACGGCCAATTAAGACCGATATTACGGTGATCCTTGTAGGAGAGGAACTTGGTTTCTGAGAGGTCACACTCAATTAGGGTTTTTCGTACCTTCTCATTCTTTTGATGTAATTCTCATCCAGTATTTCAGCCTCGAAAAGATTGACAACTGAATTGCCACTAGCCTCGCCACTTAGTTTACCTAGAGCGTCTTTGATGTGACGCCACTTCAATTTGGTCAGGCCGCTCTTTGAATTATAGATAATGCCGAGCACATTAGAGACTCTTGCGAACTGAAGATCTCTGCTTCTCCGTAGAGTTTCCTTGTCCTCTGCTTCTACATACATAGTTCCGTTCTCTACAGGTCTCTCAGGAAAGACGTTGACGTCCTCAATGAATTCGTCTGGAATGAAAGAGTTACAAGTACTCAGGATCATGAATCTTCTGAATGACTCAAGAGGACAAACAACATCTATCTTCATCGCGCCTATTCCCCTATCAAAGAAGTCTTCATCACCTTAAGTAAAGGTTTCCAACGAGCTAGTATGCAGCCTTCATCCTATCCTACAAAGATTGATCTAACATCAAACATCTCGGGCAGTAGGTAGTGCAGAATTGTATACGTAGCTGTCTAAACTCTTAATCTGGAAGCTGCCAACACACTGAGGTCTTCGACTCCAGAGGACTGACGCTTTTGAATTCAAATGAAGCCAACAGAGAATCAACTCGAGGTGAACTTGGAGAAGTAACTGTTGAGAAATCAGTGAATGTACTCTCTAAGATCCGTAAGCGTGATGGACAAGTAGTCGACTTCGACCAAGAAAAGATAACGGTTGCCATTTACAAAGCTGCTGAATCTGTTGGAGGACGAGACAGGAAGCTTGCTCAACAACTATCTGACAAAGTTGTGGAGCAGCTCAAGATGCAGTTTGACTCGACCCATCTTCCTACCGTTGAAGAAGTCCAAGACACTGTTGAGAAGATTCTTATTGAGAATGGAAATGCGAAGACTGCGAAAGCCTACATACTGCACAGGCAGAGACGGAAAGATGTTCGCGAATCGAGATCGAGGCTACTTGATGCTGAACTAGATGGCAGACTCTCCCCTAACTCCATAAGCGTTCTGGAAAGGCGGTACTTGAGAAGAGATGACAAAGGTCGGATAGCTGAGACTCCAGCTGCTCTTTTCAGACGAGTAGCCAGTGCGATTGCGTCTGCAGACATATCTTACGATTCTGAAGCTGACCTGAAACAGATACGTGAAGACTTCTATAGGATTATGACCAATCTAGAGTTCTTACCTAATTCCCCTACACTTATGAATGCTGGAACCCAGCTCGGTCAATTGTCCGCCTGCTTCGTACTTCCTGTTGATGATTCTATGGAGAATATATTTGACGCTGTGAAGCAGACAGCCCTCATACACAAGTCTGGTGGCGGTACAGGATTCTCATTCTCAAGGCTTAGACCAAAAAATGATTTTGTTAGAACCACAGGAGGAGTGGCCTCAGGTCCAGTATCTTTCATGCGAGTCTTCGATGCTGCAACAGAAGTGATCAAACAGGGTGGAAAGCGTCGAGGAGCAAACATGGCCATTCTTCGTGTTGACCACCCGGACATTTTGGAATTCATTAAAGCAAAAGACGAAGATCAGTGTCTAAATAATTTCAACATCTCAGTTGGAATAACGGAGAATTTCATGCAGGCTGTCATAAGGGGCACTGATTACGATCTCGTCAATCCTAGAACTAAAGAGTGCGTGGAAAAGCTTTCTGCCCGCAATGTATTCAGACTTATAGTTCGTCAAGCATGGAAGAATGGTGAGCCTGGAATAGTCTTCTTGGACAGGCTAAACCATGATAACCCAACTCCGCAGCTAGGAGAAATAGAAAGCACCAATCCTTGCGGAGAGCAGCCGCTCTTACCATACGAATCCTGCAACCTCGGCTCAATAAATCTGGCAAAAATGGTAACGAACGGTAAGATAGACTATGAAAGACTCTCCAAAATCATCCAGACAGCGGTTCATTTCTTGGATAATGTGATTGACGTGAACAAGTATCCACTCAAAGAGATAGAAGAGATTACTAAGAGCAACAGGAAAATTGGTCTGGGAGTCATGGGATTTGCGGACATGCTGATCCAACTTCAAATTCCATACAATTCTGAACGCGCAATCAAAATTTCCGAGGAAATAATGTCCTTCATGTCCGAAAAAGCTGCAAGGGCTTCCCAAGAATTTGCCAACGAGCGTGGAGCCTTTCCGAATTTCAAAGGCAGCATATATGATGATGCTGACGAGCCACCAAGACGTAATGCGACGACGACTACAGTAGCACCAACTGGGACGCTGAGCATAATCGCTGGGTGCTCAAGTGGAATCGAACCGATCTTCGCTATTTGCTACGTCCGTAACGTTATGGACAACACTGAGTTGGTTGAAGTCAATCCTCTCTTCGAGAAAGTGGCGTATGAAAGAGGGTTCTATAGTGAGGAGCTGATGAGAAGCATCGGTGAAGCTGGGTCGATTCAAGCTTTCCCAGAAATTCCTGACGATGTCAAGGGGGTTTTCGTGACTGCACACGATATATCACCTGAGTGGCATGTTAGAATTCAAGCTGCTTACCAGAAGTATACAGACAATGCTGTATCCAAGACTGTCAACTTTCCTGCTGAAGCATCTCCCGAGGATGTTGAGATCGTCTATATGCTGGCCTATCAGCTTGGATGCAAAGGTGTAACTATCTATCGAGACTCAAGTAGAGAAAATCAAGTCCTACAGATCAGGAGTAGGCGAGAAGACACAATAGTTGCAGTCTCTACTATCCCGGAGGGAGAAGCTGGTCGGACGGATTGTTTTGTGACTGAAGGCTAAGAGCGTTTTATTTCTTAGATTTCCGACTTGCTAACCGCTGTGGAATGGGAAGCCACCAGTAGGCATAAGTACAGAGTACGGAGTCAAGCCCGCCTTTTCATCCTTGCAGGAAGCTGTTAACTTGACAAAGTCCGATTCTCCAGAAAGCACTCCTACTGTAGCCTGTCCATTCTCAAGCCTCATGACCTGACTGTCAAGTTTGACGTTACAGCGATCTGTAATGTACAGTGGCTCTAGTTTTAGTTCGATCTCATCGTTTCTGGTCTTGTCGATCTGTCCGTCGGCATTTACAGCCATTACAGTTATTGTTTCTTTATGGTGGCTACTGAGATGCGAGGGAACTTTGATCATCAGTCTGGTGGGGGATTTGTTCAGGGTCATCACTCTCCAAATCTAAGATATTCATCAATCTATGACTATGGGGTATTTACCATATTTGTCTGCCGCACTTATCATTGCGTCCATACTCTGATCTGGTCCGTAGCATCCACCACCAACGGAGAGGATATATCCACCTCCGGGACCAGCCACCTTAATCTGTTCTCTACAGATGCCCTCAATTTCTCTCTGTGAACCCTTAAGGAATACTCCTATTGGTTCAACATTACCCATCAGACAGATTCTTTTTCCTATCCTTCTCTTAGTCTCTGCGATGCTGTTTTCGAAGCTGAAGTTGAAGACTTGGAAACCGGTGTTCGCTAGCCGTTCCAGAATATGCATCGAATTCTTGCAGTTATGGTAGATCTTCAACTTGTTACTGAAGGTCTGAAAGATCTTCTTCATGTATGGGAAACCGAACTCTTCGAAGAATTTCGGTGAGATCAGTCCAGGTATATCGTCGCACATGAATATGATATTGGATCCGCCTGAGATCTCGTCCATTGCTTTGACGAAATCGATCTCTGTCTGAGTTGCGATCTCCATGAGCTTATGTACGTGTTCTGGGTGTTTGTACATGTCTGAAAGGAATGACCCGACGCCCCGTAGCTCAGTGGCTAAGTCCATCGGTCCTCTGATTGCTTGTGGGTCAACTTCGCAGTTGGAGGGCACATTATCTATGAGATATTTGTATGCTTCAAGGACCTTTGGAAGTAGACCGTCTCTGTGAGGATCTGGTACTTTGATCCTGTCTATCTCTTCTATCTGCTTTATTATGGGGGTACACATCGGGGGTTCTTTTTCGTAGTAGAATACTTCTGTCCCAAACGCTGAGGCTTCTGCCACGATGCCAAAATCAGGATTTATTCCAGGTACAAAAGCGCATCCAGAGAATCTTTCCATAAGTTTGAGCTGTGCGTTCAGCTTTTTCTTATAGTCGAATATGTAGTCCTTAACGTGTAAACCAATCCTTGTAGCGTCGTATGAGCCACGGAGGAATGCAACAGGAACTTGGTCAGGTTCCTGCAGTCTGGCTGCGATCATGAATCTTTCGCGTGGAGTCATTTCAAACTCCTGACAATACTTAATAGTTTTACCTCTTTTTCATCAGTTGCTTTGCTTTTTCCACAGCTTCGTAGGCATCTTTGCCAAATGAATCTGCCCCAATCTGCGTTGCATATTCCTCTGTGACTGGGCGGCCTCCTACCATAATCTTGACTTTGTCTCTTAGCCCTGCTTTCTTCAATTCTTCAATGACAAGATTGAGTTCAGGCATCGTATGGGTCAGGAGGGAGGACATGCAGAGGATGTCAGGTTTCTTCTCTCTTACCTCCGAAAGGAATTTTTCAGATGATATGTCAACTCCCGCATCGGTTATGTCGAAGCCTGCCACGCTTAGCATTGAAATTACTATGTTCTTACCGACATCGTGTAGATCGCCTTTGACAGTGCCGAAGACAATTTTTCCACTCGAGGAGATACCGTCAGCCTGCATCATTGGCTTTAGTAATTCAATTGCTTCCTTCATCATATCTCCGGACATGACTAGTTCAGGTAGGAAGTATTCGCAGGCCTCGTACTTTTTGCCCACTTCGTCTGCTCCTTGACGTATGGCCTTCTCTATTATCTCTCTCGGTGGGATGTTTTCCTCAAGAGCTTTTTTAAGAAGCTCATTTACTCGATTGTAGTCAATATTTACGAAGGCTTCTCTTAGATTGGTGATGGTTTTCTCTGAGTTTTCCAAGGAAATGAACCGTTCACGGTATTTTCTTACTGGCCTAAAAAGCGTTTCTAAGTTTAGGGCAAAGTGTTCAGATTGGGAGTAGACTATGTTGGAGTAGTACTACGTTGAATAGTGAAAATTGAAGTAAGTTAGTATGCTTACGTCAAATTCCATAGTAACTACAGGTATACTCTAAAGCCGCCTCTCGAGCTTTAAGAATTCGAATTATTACGGCAACCGTTATATGTCGTACAAATCTATCTCCTTGTCGCCACTGAATGGCATAA
>JAPKYM010000143.1 GCA_026394315.1 Candidatus Bathyarchaeota archaeon
GTTATCATAGCACATACGATCAAGGGCAAAGGTGTTCCTTCCTTTGAGGGACGAGTACATTTCGCCGTGATGACCGATGAAATGTACGCTGAGGCTATGGCGGCTCTGAAATGACAATAGAGAACCAGTAAAGGCATGGAAAATGAGTTCAGAGTATCTCGGAGAGCCCTTTGGCGAGTCCAAGTCAATGTACTCTGGTCACAACGAGGCTCTCATCCAGCTCGCCAAGGGGAATGAGAAGGTAGTAGTTCTGTATGCGGATTTTCCACAGGGTTCAGCGGGCCCTTACTACAAAAAAGAATTCCCAGACAGAATATACAATCTCGGCATCGCAGAGGCAAACATGATTACAGTGGCTGCCGGACTGGCCGAAGCTGGAATGATTCCGTACACCCATTGCCACAGCATCTTCGCAGTTGGGAGAGCGTACAACCAAATAAGACAAGCTGCATTCGACCGACTCAATGTGAAATTCGTTCTATGTAACACTGGCATGTTTTGGACCTTCATGGGCGGATCTCATCAGGTAATAGAAGATATTGCTGCACTACGGGCCTTACCGGATCTTGCTCTAGTCTCCCCTTCGGATGCAGTTGAAGCGAAGAAGGCTGCTTTAGCAGCAGCCATTCATGAAGGCCCAGTTGCAATCAGACTGGCCGAACCGGATGTGCCAGTTATTCACAAGGATGACTATCCATTTGAAATCGGCAGAGCCGTGACTCTGCGAGAAGGAGCAGATGTCGCGATAATCTCAACTGGAATAATGCTGCATTATAGCTTAGAGGCGGCTGCTCTCCTTGCCAAAGAGGGCATTGAAGCTACAGTAGTCAATATGCATACAATCAAACCTCTGGATGAGCGGGTCGTCATTCAGGTTGCTGAGAAGACAGGGGCGATAGTCACTGCAGAAGATAGTAACATCCTCGGCGGATTAGGAGGCAGCATAGCTGAGATCTTATCAGAGAATCACCCACTTCCACTGCATAGTGTAGGTGTCCGAGACAGATTCGGTCAGACAGGGGAAATGGAAGAATTGGCGAGAGAGTATTCACTGTCAGCAAACGACATAGTCCAAGCAGCCAAAAAGGTAATCAAACGGAAAGCAGTGTGAAAGTCCTCGCTGCGCTACCGATGGTTCTTGATCATGCAGCATACTGTCCAGTCATCAGTCATAATTCTAAGATTAGAATGTGTACCGCTCTTATAAGAGCAAGAACCCAATCCATTGGTGGAAGTGCAAAGAAATGGAACGGAAGAAGGTCACAATTCGTGATCTGCTGGAGATGAAGAAAGCAGGGAAGAGAATCGTTGCTATAAGCCTATACGATTATCCAACCGCTTTCTTCGCTGATAAAGCTGGAGTCGACGTAATACTAGTCGGAGACGGAAGCGTAGGCATGACTGCACTTGGATACAGCAGCACTGTGCCCGTAACGATGGATGAAATGATCACCTTCTGCAGAGCAGTCGTAAGAGGTGCAAAACATTCCCTGATCCTAGGAGATATGCCATTCATGTCCTACAATACGATCGAGGAAGCTTTGAGAAATGCTGGCCGATTTATGAAAGAAGCTGGAGTAGACGCTGTGAAGTTGGAGGGGGGAAAAGAAGTGTCAGACAAGGTCAAGGCAATAAGTGAAGCCGGAATACCTGTAACAGGTCACATTGGTTTGACCCCGCAGTCAGCATCACTCTCAGGAGGGTACAAGGTTCAAGGCAGATCTGCTCAAACTGCAAGAAAGATCTTGGAGGACGCCATCGCCTTGGAGCAGAGTGGGGCTTTAGCAATTGTCATAGAGTTCTCTACTGCAGAGGCAGCCCAGCTAGTTTCGAGGAAGCTGACAATTCCCGTCTTTGGTTGGGGTTCAGGATCCCACTGCGACGGGATAGGACTGAACATATCAGACATTCTCGGTCTATCGCTTGGGCTAGACCCAAAATTTGCCAAGAAGTATGCTAACCTTCACGATTCTATTTTGAACGCCCTTGAAAGTTACCGGATAGAAGTACAAGCAAAACAGTTCCCTGAAGAGATACATTCTGTCCACATGGACAAAAGCGAACATGAAGACCTCTTGAGAATGAGATTAACCTAGAAGAACTTCGGAAGATAGACCTGAGGCCGCGATGGCGAGTTCAGTTTCCATCAAAGCGCGCGCATCACGAGACCGTAATGGCCCCTTGTGGGCATACCTCTACACATTTCATGCAATGATTACAGAGGTTCAACCATATCGGCGTTATTCGCCAAATCTGCGGATCAATAGGGTCTTGTTCGACTCCAAGGGTCTCATGACATAGGAACACGGCAGGGTCGCAGACTCGGAGGCATTTTCCGCAATCTCGGGGATCAACGCCAACGCCATCCCCACACTTAGTAATCCACACTAATCTTGCTTTTTCCCATGTGTATCGCCTTAACCTAGTATTTGTTCTTCAGCCACGGGATCTGCTGTCGGGGATGAAGATGCAATGACTCATGTGGACACACATGACGGCAAAGACCACAACCGAAGCATTTCTCACGATTGAGGAGTACTCTCTTGAGAGTTGGGCTATACTTGAGTGCATTAAACTGGCGCGCGCTTAACAACATAACAGTAGCGTTCATCAGGATGGTTATGGGCTTTCCAGCATTGGTCGCAGAGATCAAGTTTACAGTTACAACAGCCTACCGAAGCAGACCCTAGAATTCGGAGAGACCTTCGGCTTTCCATGTTGAGAAACTCTTAGATAAGTCTGGACTGTAGACAAGTGCTAACCTTCCATGTTTGGAGGTAATGATCATGACAGGAATTCAAGTCACTCTACTGACCGGAAGAAGTCTCGGCCAGGGTAGGGCAAAGGAACATGGCAAACTCTCGGAGCTTTACCTTCAAAGCGTCGCCTGTTGCGAAGTAGACGCCGAAGATCTTAAGACAATTGGCGTAACCAATGGCCAGAACATTCGAATCACAACTGAACATGGCTCTGTTGTCGTGAAGGGAATCGTGCCAACTCAGACATCACGACGAGGAATCGCGTTCATGCCCTACAGCCTCTGGGCCACACAGATTTCAGGCTCAGACACTGACGGGACAGGCATGCCTTCCTACAAAGGAATTCCATCTGTTATCGAAGCAGCAACAGAGGAAAAAATACTCCCGCTGGAGGAGCTCGTCCAGAAATCATTCAGTAGGAAGACCTCGAAAAAAGGGAGAAAATGACTACACGTTTCATATTTAGAGGGGGAATATTCCGGCCGTTTTCTTGTTCCATGTAATTGGTGAGAATCAACTTGACCGAAGAAACTATCCAAAGTGTCGTATGCACAGTCTGTGGATGTTGTTGCGACCACCTGGAGGTCAAGACAAAGGACAACGCCATTGTCAATGTTAAGAATGCATGTGCCATGTCTACGAGCAAAATGCTTGGCTACATGAATGAGCGGCTTACACAGCCCAAGATCAGACGAGGAGACAAACTTTCAAATTCCACCTACAATCAAGCCGTTGATTCTGCTGCAAGAATTCTCGCAAAGTCCAAGTCACCTCTTCTCTACGGTTGGAGTCTCACGAGCTGTGAGGCTATCGAGGTAGGCGTGGACCTGGCTGAGGAAACTGGTGGTTTCATAGACAATACTACCTCAACCTGTCATGGACCGACAGTCTTAGGCGTTCAAGAAATAGGAGAATCGTCATGTACATTGGGGGAGATCCGGCATCGAGCAGACTTGATATTCTATTGGGGAGCAAATCCAGTTCACTCTCATCCTCTCCACATGTCACGATACTCTGTACTGAGTAAAGGCCGATTTCGCAAGTCTAGATCAGAAAGATCACTCATTGTCGTTGACGTCAGGAAGACCGATACAGCAAAGCTTGCAGATGTTTTCGTTCAGATAGAACCAAACAGAGACTATGAATTGCTCTCAGCTATAAGAGCAGCAGTCCGCGGCGACGAGATCGAACAGGATGAAGTTGCAGGAGTCCCAGTCGAAAGGATCGAGGAAATTGCTGAGAAGATGATCAACTGTGAGTTCGGGGCGCTCTTCTTCGGTCTGGGATTGACAATGAGCGCAGGTAAGAGTGTTAACATAGATGCTGCACTTTCTCTGGTCCGCGAACTGAATTCTAAGACGAAGTTTGTCATAATGCCGATGAGAGGTCACTTCAACGTCAATGGTGCAAATAACGTCATGACTTGGCTTACAGGATACCCCTACGCTATAGACTTCACACATGGATATCCCAGATATAATCCAGGGGAGACTTCTGCAGTCGATCTACTGGCTAGGGAAGAGTGTGACTCAGCCCTCGTTGTTGCTTCAGATCCAATATCGAACTTCCCACTTCAGGCAGCCCAGAACCTTGCTTCGATCCCCCTTATGACGATAGACCCTCATGAGACTCCCACCACG
>JAPKYM010000180.1 GCA_026394315.1 Candidatus Bathyarchaeota archaeon
ATAGACCTGGAGAAGACAACGTATTCACTTGAGAGGACGATGTATGAGCCTGAACAATTTCCAGGCCTTATCTACCGCATGGGCGATCCGAAAGTGGTTCTGCTCCTCTTCGCAAGCGGAAGCTTTGTCTGCACTGGAGCGAAGAAGGAAGAAGAAGTTCACCGTGCCATAACCATACTTCAGGAGACACTTGAGAATAAAGAGCTTATTGAATATAAGTAGGCAGACGAAATAGCCTACTCAAACACTACATCACTTCTCTACGCGCGCGCGTAACTATGGCAGACAATATCTCGAGATCTACACCATTACTTAATCTAAAAAGCCAAGATGGTATAACTTCTGCATAGGTGTGATTAACTTGAGACTTCAAGGAAAGGTTGCTCTAGTAACAGGTTCTGGTCGCGGGATAGGCCGAGCAATATCAAAGCTCTTTGCAAAAGAAGGAGCCAAACTAGTAATTAATTACAGCAGATCTGAGAAAGAGGCTCAGAGTCTTGCAGAGGAATTGATGAAATCTGGACAAGAGGCACTTCTCGTAAAGGCTGATGCCTCGAGGTCAGATGAAGTCAAGGGAATGATTAGTCAGGCGATTAAACGATTTGCGCGAATAGATGTTCTGATAAATAATGCCGGAGTTCTGATTCCGGAGCCATTTCTTGAATCCACTGAAGAAACATGGGATAAGACTATGGCTGTCAATTTGAAGGGCGCTTATTTGTGCTCCAAGGAGGTTGCGCCCACAATGTTGAAGCAGGGAATAGGGAAGATAATCAATATCTCTTCTATATGCGGACTGGCTGAGAGGACAGCCCTAAGAAACACGGCTTATGTGGTTTCTAAAGCTGTATTGCATATGCAGCTCTTTTTCTAGCATCAGACGAATCAGACTTCATTACAGGCGAGATACTGACAGTATCCGGCGGCAGGGCAATGAGGTAGTAAATTTCTTTTTCGCGTGCACTTGATATTACCACTTGCTCTGACGCACGAGTCTTCAGAATTCACACGCGCACGCGTCGCGTCTCACACTTGATTTCTAGCTTCTTGTGGTCACTTCAAACGTCGTGCCAATTAGGTTCGTGACTTTGCAGCTATTCTCCGCTTATGTTTCAGTGACGGTAGATGTAGACGTTTCACGTTTTCCCATTGGCCGTCAGTCATCGGTTTGAATGTCATTCCGCACTCCGGACATTTTCGAGGACGTTTAGTCTTCATCTTAGTCAAATGGTATCAGGAGAGTATGATTCATTTCGTGTAATAAGGTTGCTTATCTGTTGTTCCACCCGTTACTAGCAAAGAGAATAACAACCTGAGAGAGAGCCGCTCCTGTCCCGAACGCAACCCAACGAGCCGAAAACAGCCAAAAAACCCACCTCAACGTCGAAAACAGCAGGTTCAACGTACCCCACCAAAGTCCCCTCTTACCTATATCCCCCTCACCAAGGGAGCTGCGCGCACACACACACACACACACCAAGCTAATGGGTAGTCGAAACCAGAACTAACGGTTACGACCAAACAACTAAGGGCTAAATCAGTAATTAACGCTAAACAGGCTTCTAGGCATTAATTTACATAGTAATTTAGTGATTAATCTGCTAATTACCGCTAACATTAATCAGACTAATCAGTTACACATTAGGCCAGTAACGCTAAACGTAAAACGTTAGCGCGCGCTAACATAGCGCGAACACACCAATCAGAGATCATCAGAAAATGAAAGTCAACTCAAAAGCCAACCCATGCAGACCGATCTTTGGGGATGACCTCCTTGCGGCTTGAGCCGGGGGAAGGGCTCTCGAGGTACAAGACGACGAGATTGGTTGTAGGTTCCTGATTCTCCTCGACTTCCCGTTTGAGCACGTCAGGCAAGCGGTCAATTACAGGGTGCATTTTGGATTTCTTATGGTAGTCTTCTCTTCTGACAAAGAAGAGGAGATATCCACGCTCAACCTTGTTCCGTGAATCGGTGAGGCGCCTCAAGTCTTTCTTGAAATGTTTCAGTTCCATCTTGGTTGTTCCTATTTCGTTGAGACCGAACTCAAGCGCGGCCTTGGGCTCATGTCTGGAAAAGGGAGGTGGTTTGATTCGCCTTATGTCCACCCAATGGACAATAGTGCGCGCTTTTATGCCATCTTGTTACACCAGAAAGAAGAAGAGTCCTATCAAGATGAACGCAATGCCTGCGACCCTGCCAACTACATTCTTTTTGATTCTGGTCAAGATAAACCGACCCAAGTAGACCGCTATTACTGTATTCACGGCCAACGCTGCCATGGTTCCAGCTAGAACCATTACGGGATTGTAGTCTATTGCATACAAACCTGCGGCGATCTGTGTCTTATCTCCCCATTCAGTAAGAAGAATCATGGTCAATCCGGAGAGAAGTGGATTCTTTGAGTATGCTTGACTCTCACTGCTCTCATCTTTCTGTCTCAGCATCAATAGTCCAAATATGACAAAGATAATTCCGGAAAGAGGTTTCAAAACACTGATTGGAAGAAACTCTGCTACGGAAGAACCGATCAGAACTGCGGCTCCGTCAACAACTAGAAAACCCATCATAACTCCAACGAACAGTTCCCTGTGATTCCTTGTTCTTGAGGCCAGAAGTAGGACCGATAGCTGAGTCTTATCTCCTAGCTCTGCAAGACCGACTGTGATCAGAGGGAGCACTAGATCGGCTATCATGGGACGCGTCTAGATTGCGGATTCATCTAAGCTTTATGCTCTCACCGACAAAGCGCGCGCTAGTATTGGTGGTGGTCAGAATTGGTGCGGGGAGTGGGATTCGAACCCACGAACCCCTACGGGACAGAAGTTCTGCTGTGCAGGCACGGCATAAATTGCCGGACGCGCATCCTCAGTCCTGCGCCTCCAAACGCCGGTTTTACCCGGGTTCTTTGACCTGGCTTGGCAACCCCCGCTTTCCAGATCACATCTTGAGGAGTATTTTATAGTATTTCCTATTTCTGCCATGTGTTTGTGGAGCAGGCTGATGCTCCGTCGGTTTTGTTCGGTTTTATGGGGTTTCAGGGTGGTATGCCCGTTTTTCGCACCCTGACGGGTGGTAGAGCAGATTCTAGCGCGCGCGCTTTTCATAACGCTTTATGAGATGCAGAATCCCTCTGGACAAACGACGGAAATGCTTTGTAACATGCTTTGAGGATCGGTGGAGCAAAGGCAAGCAGGAAAGGCATCTGGTTCGTAAAGGTCCAAGCGAACCAAATCAGTGCGGCTGTCAATGGCAAATCGTGACCATAATTCATGGGCAGAATGAAGAACTGACTGAACAGCCATACGCCGAGGCCAACAATTGCACTCCCCACCGCATTCCCAACTATGGATGCCACAGCAAACCCACCCCACTCAACTCTTAACCTGGAAAGAACAACTGTCAAGACAGTACTGGCAACTGCAAATGCTAAGATTATTGCTGTTGCCAGCAGATTGAATTCAGAACCCATCAGCCATCTTATCAGAAAGACCATCAATATGACCAAACAGCCGAATGCGACACCGACATTCAACGTTGCTAGTCCCGTCTTAGCTCGTCCGAGTCTACCTATGATATAGAACATCACAAAGTTCGCAGGAACCCCCGCCGTCAAGCTGAGGAGAGCGTTCCCATGGATTAGCATGTCACTGATGAATATCCCTATTGCTGCCCCAACGCCTCCAACAACTCCGCCAAACAGGAATGCAAAGACTGCCGGAACCACAACCGCTATTCCCCAGAAACGTACGACACCAACTATTGGTGCGAATACTCCCAGAAAAGTCATGTAACCAAGAACCACATAGAGTGCTGCACAAAGTGATATCATGGTCACCTTGATACTTCTTGGAACCATCCTTCTTCGCCTTCGCTCATAATCTGCTGGGAATTGGTCAACGGTAAGTAGTGATTGCTTGAGGATGCTTTCTTAAGAGTAGCCTTTCCAACTCCTCACTCAGGTGACGTTCAAGTTCCTCATGTCTTTTTGAGATCAGGCTCAAGGGATTTGACGTAGTCATTATGGGACCTTGAAGAACAAGAGGACTACGGATATCTCTCGAGGCAACAGGTTGAGATCTCATAATTTCAAGCAATAATTCTCTGGCGTTCTCTTCTCTTCTAGCCAAGTCAGAGAGTTCCCTTATTTGTTGTGGGGCTAGAGGCCTGAGGCCGAACTCCTGTGGAAGCTTCGAATTCAAAGATTCAATTCCACCAACCAGCTGGGCACCGATGCCGATGGACTTGTAGGGATTAATCCATTCCTCTTTTAATATCCAAGCCTGTGATGGGTTGGACACCAAGATTTGACTGAATCTTCTGCTGTCCTTGCCGACGAGCACTGTCCAACCTTTGGGGTTGGAGTCGTATGATTTCGCAATCTCCCTCTTCAATCTCTCTGCAGGTTGCGTCTCACTCTCTATTGGCCATTCCCCCCGCTAATGCTTGGTGGCTATTTCCTGCAATGTCTATGGATATTAATCTTTCAACAGAATTCCAGGTCGAGCTATGTCTCGAAAAGAAGACTAATAGAACTGCTGCAATAGTCTGTTAAGGGCTCTTGGAGGCTGGCAATCTTGCGGATCCTTGCCATGGACATAGGCTCAGGCACGGAAGATGTTCTGTTGTACGACGATTCTAAGAAGATCGAGAATTGTGTCAAGATGGTTCTACCAAGCCCCTCAAGAGTTTACGCGAAGAGAGTTCGCTATTTGACCAGACTGCGATCAGACCTCTTCATAAAGGGGGAGACAATAGGAGGCGGGCAGTTTGTGGAGGCCCTCAAGAAGCACCTCTCCACAGGCTTGAGAGTTATACTGACTGAGGATGTGGCCTACTCGGTCAGAAATAATCTGGAAGAGGTTAGAGCAAGAGGCTTTCACATAGTGTCAGGAGGGAAAACGCCGGAGGATTTCAGAGGCGAGACTCTAGAGATCCGAGAAGTAAACCTGAGCAGGCTACAGAGCTTTCTTGACAGTTTTGAAGAGGATTCATCAAGCGTCGACGCTGTGGCGATAGCGGTTCAGGATCATGGAACACCTCCGAAGACCCTTAGCAATAGAAGATTTAGAATCGATGAGATAAGGAAGAGACTCGTGAACCATCCAAGGCTTGAGAGCCTAGCTTATGTGGGCCACGAAGTGCCCAAACACTTCATCAGGATGTGTTCAGCTGTCAAAACGTGCAGATCCCTTCTTCCAGAAGCCAAGCCGATCGTGATGGATACCTCCCTTGCTGCCATCTTAGGATGCCTTGAGGACTCGAAAGTCAAAAGGGCAGGGACAGCTCTGCTGACGAACATTGGAAATGAGCATGTCACTGCCTCAGTAGTCTCGAAAGGTAAGGTTCTCGCCTTTCTCGAACACCACACAAGCCTCCTGACTTCAAAAAGACTCGAATCAATGCTGAAAAACTTCATCAAAGGAAAGCTGAAGAATGAAGAAGTATTCGAAGAAGGAGGACATGGCGCTTTCTACCTACAAGAACCATCAGAACTGCCCAAGATCGATATCATAGCTGTGACAGGCCCGAACAGAACCAAACTTCGAATGACTCAACGCGAAACATATTTTGCAGTGCCTGCAGGAGATATGATGATGACCGGGCCGATAGGCCTGGTCAAGGCAACACTGCACAAGATACGGTAATTCTTGGCTGCCTTAACAGTGCGCACCTAGGAGCAGACACGTCTTGACTATTGAGAATCGACGGCTGTCGAACTGGTTGAACACGCGCTGCGCTTAATAGATGGTTGAACGGAACTAGTTGCTGGTTGGGTAATATGAGCGGAGAATCAAGTCCAGCTATAGAGTCGAACTCTCCAGTAACTTTGACAGACGCCGATTTTGACAGTGCAGTAACTCACAATCCGAGCTTGATTGTAGACTGTTGGGCTCCTTGGTGTGGACCTTGCAGAGCAGTAGCTCCTACAATAGACGAACTCGCCAAGTCTTACTCTGGAAGGATAACATTCGGAAAGGTCAATGTGGACGATAACCCTAGGGTCGCCCAGAAATTCGGGATAATGAGCATCCCAACGCTCCTTTTCATCAAGAACGGACAGCTTGTCGAGCAACTGGTCGGGGTTGTTCCCAAGAAGACTATTGAAGAGAAGATACAGAAACTACTATAGAGGAAAATCCACGATATGCAAGCATAATCCTCTTGGGCACAGAGAGCGGACTGAGCATATTGACTGAGACAGACAGCACTCTTCAACCGAGAGATTTTGCGAAGAGCTGTGAACTGCTGCGCTCGCTGGGTATGACGGAGACTGAATGTACTATATACCTCAAACTCATTGAGAAACCAAAAGGCGAATCAATAGAGAACGTACTCAGCAGCTTCGGCATAGCCCCCAGTGAAGCCGAGGGTGCAGTGAAAGCCCTCCTAGACAAGGGCTGCATATCAATCAAGAGCAACAAGATCGAGGCAAACTCCCCAAGAGACTTCCTGCCAAACATACTCCGTGAAAAAACACGACAATGCGACCACGAACTGAACCTAGCCAAAGAAGCAATTCGCAGTCTAGAACTCTCACTAGATCCGTATTATTGGGAGAAAAGAACAGGACTCCGACCTGAGGACATGATACGACCAATAAAGGATCTGCAATCAATGGAGGCGGAAACGATCTCAATGATCACCAATTCTAAGGATTACATCTACATCTTCGCTGAGAAATTTGATTGGTACGAAGACATCCACGTTCAACTAGAAGAAGCTCTTAGCAGAGGAGCCAAAGCCAAAATCCTGATGTTAGTGAAAGACAAAGACACAATCAAGAGAGCCAAGGAGCTACAAGGACTTGGAGTGGAAGTACGACATTGTGCTGAGGAGTGGTATCCGGTCAGAGGAACTCTGGTCGATGATGGACAGCTTGTCTTTCTGATATGGGCAACAAAGAAGAGCGGTGTCGAAAGACCAGTCCACTACAGGCCCAACTATACAGAAAACGCAGGACTGATAAGAATATTCAAAGATGCATTCCACAAAAGGTGGGAAGAAGCCAAAGCTATCTAGATCTACTGGCCGTCCATCTCTTAGGTCTAAGACCTAGCTCCTTGAACTTCTGCCAGATCAATTCCTCACCCTTACTATTTCTGAGTCCTTCAAGTAGAACAAGATGACTAATGCACGAACAGCCCGAGGAACCAAATCCCCTCTGAGCCACTCTGACACGAGGAGAACGTAGTAGCCTCTTCACTAGCTTGCATTCCATACGGCTATAGGTCTCTGAGTATATCGCCGCAATCGCTTTGGCATGTGAATCACTCAGAAGATAGTCGATGTGCCAGTATATGCTCTTGGCTCCACCAAAGTGTCTGCTAAGTCTCCCTTCAATAGACGATGATCCAGACCCCAATCCGGAGCCGACGTAAAAATAGGTCCCAGATCCCAGACACATGATGCCAAGGGACCCGACTTCTATCGATATATCTCTACTCAAAGAAACTAGTAGAGCATAGAAACCTCTCAAACTCGAACTCTCCGGAACATCTCTCAATAAACCAGCTCCATAGAAAGCAATATCTCAGAAAGCTGTTAGATCTTAGCCGAAAAGCATCAGAAGTAATCAGAAAGGGGTTGAGTCAAATCAAGGCTTTGATCTTAGCAGGAGGCTTCGGAACTCGACTCAGGCCTCTCTCTTGCTACCGTCCTAAACTCCTGTTCCCTATTGCTGGAAAGCCCATAATCGACTGGGTTCTTGATGGACTTTCGAAGAATGGAATAGATGAAGCTATTCTTGCAACGAACTACTTGGATGATATGATTAAAGACCACCTCGGCAAAAGATACGGCAAAGTCAGATTGCATTACTCCTTGGAGGAAAAACCACTTGGAACAGGTGGAGCAATAAAAGAGGCAGAGAGATTCCTTCGCGGAGAAAAATTCTTTTTCGTTCTGAATGGCGACATTGTCTCATCACCGCCTTTGAGGCAAATCTTACATCAGCACACTAGGAAAAAGGCAACAGTCACCATAATGCTGAAAAAAGTTGAAGATCCAACGCATTTCGGGGTTGCCAGACTTGGAAAAGAAACGAAGATCATACAGTTTGTAGAGAAGCCGCGGCTCGAAGATGCCCCAAGCCGATGGATCAATGCTGGCGTCTACCTTCTAAACTCCGAGATTTTCAGCTACCTGTCTCCTAGAACGAAGTCCAGCATTGAAAAAGAAGTCTTCCCAGTTCTGGCCTCATCTGGGAAGTTATTCGGCTACAAATACGCGGCTGAATGGTTCGATATTGGAAGGTTCAGTGAGTATAGAAAGGCAAATAATGTGATTCTATCTCGAGAAGCTGGAAGTGAGCCTAGAATCGCTCCCGGAGCCGAAGTTAAGATTCCCACGAAATTGATCCCCCCGCTTACTATCAGTGGAGGCTCAAGAGTTGAACAAGCGACCCTTGGGCCATATACTTCAGTTGGCAAGAAGGCACTCATACACGAGGGCAGTAGGATCTCAGAATCCATATTATTTGACAAAGTAATTGTGGGAAAGAACTCAACGATCAGAGGAGCCATAATAGGCGAATCAGTGTTCATAGGAAATAACGTCAGAATTGGAGAGAACTGCGTGATAGGTGACCATGTCTTCATTCACGACAACATCGCAATAAAGCACGACGTGAGAATATGTCCATATAAAGAGGTTCACAGGAGCATCGACCGTCCAGGAATCGTGAGCTAGAACTTGACAGCAACTTCGAAGAGGCTCTTTGGAACCAACGGCGTCCGAGGAATTGTCAACAAAGAACTGACCCCCGAATTTGTACTGCAACTAAGTGAAGCCATAGGAACTCTCTTCGGCCGCTCGAAGATGCTTCTGGGCTGGGACGGTAGAACGAGCAGCCCCATGCTTGCAAACCTAGCCTCATCAGGAATGATTAGTGCTGGATGCAACGTCTATGAGGCAGGCTTGGCCCCCACCCCAGCAATACAATACTTGACCAAAGCTCACAGTCTCAATGGCGCGGTCATGATAACTGCCAGCCACAATCCCCCCGAATATAACGGATTAAAAGTCATAGACCTTGACGGAGTCGAAATCCCACCTGAAAAAGAACTTCTCATAGAGAAGATCTACTTCAAGAAACAGACGGTGCTTCGCGACTGGAATGCTCTAGGAGAGAAGCTATCAATACCGGATGGAATTGATGACTACAGGGAAGCAATAAAAGAAAAAGTTGATGAGAAAACAATCAGCGAATCAAAGTTCAAGATAGTCGTGGACGGCGCCAGCGGTGTCGGTTCACTCGTCACGCCCTATTTGTGTAGAGAACTCGGTTGTCAAGTGATTACGATAAACTCGAATATCGATGGAACCTTCCCTGGAAGACTACCTGAACCAACCCCTGCTAACCTTGGCGACCTTTGCAGAATCGTGAAATCGATCGGTGCAGACCTCGGTGTCGCACATGACGGTGATGCTGATCGAGCCATATTCGTAGATGAAAAAGGACAGGCTCACTGGGGTGATAGAAGCTTTGCTCTCATAGCCGAAGACTTCCTGAAGAACAATCCTGGAGAAGAGATAGTGACACCCGTCAGTTCATCCCAGCTCATAGAAGACATTACGTTAAGATGTGGAGGCAAGTTGGTGTGGACACGTGTCGGCTCACCATACGTTTCAAGAACGATGATTAGCAGAGGAGCCAAACTGGGTGGGGAAGAGAACGGGGGAATATTCTACGCTCCACACATCCCCGTAAGAGACGGCGCTATGGCAACAGCACTTATGCTCCAAGTTATGGCCATCAACAAAAAGAAGCTGTCAGAACTCATGGAGAGACTCCCAAGATACTTCAACGTCAAGGATAAGCTGCCATGTCCAAAGAAGCTCAAAACAAGGGTGCTCAAACAGATCGAGGCCGAAGCAAAGGGAGTCAGAGTCGAGACAATAGATGGAATAAAGATATGGAACGAAGACAAGAGTTGGATACTCATAAGACCCAGCGGAACCGAACCGATCTACAGAATCTTTGCAGAGGCCAAGTCGGAAGAAGAGGCACAAGCTTTGGCCTCAAGATACAAGACGCAAATATCCAAGATCATAGAAAGAAGTGGCCGGCGAAGCTGACTTGCTGGAAACTTACCTACCCGCAGCCTTAGCATTGATCGTCGGTTTTGCCTTGACCTTTCTTCTAATTCCTCCAGTTTCCAGAGTCATGCGCAAGTATGGGATCGTTGGGACTGACGTTCACAAGCTTGACAGGCCTTTGATACCTGAGATGTGCGGTCTAGCCTTGGTGGTCGGCGTCACAGCCTCAACGCTGGTTGTAGGTTTTTTTTACAGAGAGTCTGTCGTGAGGCTTCTGGCCTTCGTCTCTGCAACCCTGATCGTTGCAGTTGTTGGGGCACTTGACAGATTAACTACAATAGGTCCGAGGTTGAAGCCTATCCTCACCACACTTGGGGCTGTCCCAATTCTCCTTTTGTCAGTCTACAGTCCACGTCCCAGTTTGCCTTTCATCGGAGTCACACGACTAACGATAATCTATCCTATTCTCATCTTGGTCGCTATAGCAGTCACGGCTAACTCAGCAAATATGCTAGACGTTTTTAACGGCTCCTTAACTGGAACATGCTCTGTCGCTACAATTGCTATAGTTATCTGCACTTTTCTGGTGGGCCGCGGCGAGATTGCTGCCTTGGCAGCAGCTCTGCTTGGCGGTCTCATTGCCTTCCACATCTACAATAGATATCCTGCCAAGGTCTTCCTCAGTGATGTCGGCAGCCTCTATACAGGTGCAGCCATAGGATCACTAGCTATTCTCGGCCATGTTGAGGTAGCAGCTTTGACGGCTATGATGCCCCAAATAATGAACGCCTTCTATGGGTTGGCGAAGGTAGGCAGATTGTATGAGAGGAGAGAGATCTCTGCACGACCCATAAAGATCCTGCCTGACGGCAGACTTGCGGCAAGCAGGGATCCAAGCGCACCCATAACACTCTCACGAATGATCTTGGCTCGAAGCCCCCTGAAAGAGTATGAGATCACCAGACACATGGTGTCGCTATCCTCCGTCTCGGCCATCCTAGCGATCATCACACAGCTACTGATAGTCTGGCGGTAGATGATGCGAACTACAATTGGTCTAACCTTGATCATATTGTTCGTATGGATTACCATGCTGGCAAGTCTAGTTGTGATCTTCGCCGCCCTGCCATTTCTCACCTCAATGCTCACAGAGGAATTGGGAAGACTATTGGAGCAAGTAATTGTGGCAGGATTGGCAACTATCATAGGCATTGTCTGGTTAACCATGTGGAGAGAACTGGCATTCAGGTATTTTTCGAGAATCCTCACGAGAAATGTGGAGCCTAGTCCTGATACTTAGTTTGAGCGCTCGCTAAATCTTCTTCAAGAGACACAAATCAAAACTAATGGCGTGCACTATTGGTTGATATTATCGACGATTACTTTCAATGGATCCTCCATGCTTCGGAGAAGTTCTTGGGCTCGTGTTCTGTTGTCTGCTTGAAAGGCTTCGTCATTCAACCAGCTCACCGTTTGTTCAGCTATTGATTCAGGATCAGTCAAGCGAGTGAGTAGACCCTTTTCTTCTAGATATGACTCCACACGTGTAGGCCCTGCCGGGAAATACGATATTGTTGGGACACCCATCAGAGCAGCTTCAGCCGTCATGGTTCCTCCGCCACCGATGAATACTGAGGTTGAGGCAAGCAGAGCAGACCCGAGAACTGGGGTCTTAGGAATAATCACTTTCCTTCGGAGATCCCTGAATGCTTCGTATTGTTGCCTGTATCTCGGCAGGACCACTATCTTTGTCTCACATCCTCTTCTCAAAAGCTCTTTGACAATTCTGACAGCGAGGTCCCTCCAGTCACCGCTGGTCTTCATTAGGTACGCAGCGAATGACTCTTCGAGCCTTAGCGTAACTACTCTGGAGTTGGGCTCTAAGCCCAGTTTCTGGGTCATCTTCGGCTCTGGTTTCGCTTTCCTCACCCAGACATAGGGATCGAGGGCATTGTACTGAATTATGTTTGAGGGGGCGATACCGTACCGGATCCATTCTTCTTTAGGTATTACTGCTGGGCTGAACAGCTTGGCTGCCAAAGGAATGGTTAGTCTGGAGACAGCCTCAGCATGAGGGGAGTCGCTTGCACAGTAGTACGGTACAGACAGACCAAAGGCTGAACGGGCAGCCTCAACAGAAGGGTAAGCTACTACTAGATCTACCCCTAGATTTCTCATCAACCTTGCAAGTTTTGCTGTGCGCCTGAGACTTTCCTGAAGCTTGCCCTCCAGAGTCTGTCGATGTGCACCAATTATTCTGGCCTTAATCTTCTTTATACGTAGCAGCTGGAGCGTTTCGGGAAAATCTCTTGTAACCCTAATCACTCTGTGGCCAGCATCCTCAAGCCTCTCAGAGAGTTCCCCAAGGAAAAGAACCTGTTTCGGAGTCAGCATGTCCACAAGTATTCTCAAAGCCCCTGACCTGCATCAGCACTGAACGGACAATTCAACTTCACATTGACCAAGGATATCTCTGTTTCCATGGCTCACCTGCAAGCATCGATTCGAGCTTAACCCATCAGGATCTCCCACAGCATCTTTTTCAACCCAAGATCGAATTAATAATGTGAGACAACAGGATCAATTGAGCACTCACAATCAAACAAGGATCGGTAAGACCCTTTGACCATAATGAAACTTAGACCTGAAGATATTCCCAAAGAGCTTGCGCGCGGAAATCTCACAGTCACCATCATCGGACTGGGGTGGATGGGACTCCCCTTGGCCTGCCTCTTTGCAGAGTCAGGAGCCAAGGTTCTGGGCGCAGACAAGAATGCAAAACTCGTGGAGAAGATCAACAGAGGGGAACCAACAATCGATGAGCCCAGACTCCCCCAGCTGATAGCCAAGCATACCACTTCAGGAAGACTAAAGGCGCTCGAGAGCGTGGAGAAGGCAGCTTCAACCAGTGACGTGGTCATAATAACTGTCCCAACGCTCGTCGATGCCCAAAAACAAGCTGACTACAGCATTCTGGAATCTGCCTGCAGAGAAATCGGCAAAGGCTTACTGCCCGGGAGCCTAGTGATACTGATGAGTACAGTCGGCCCCAATACTATGGAGAGCCTGGTTAGATCCACGCTAGAGAAGCATTCAGGCTTGATTGCAGGAGAAGACTTCGGCCTGGCCTACAGCCCAATAAGGGCAATGGGTGGAAGAGCTCTGAGAGATATCCAGGAATACAAGAAAATAGTTGGCGCTCTGGATCAAGCCAGTCTCAAAGCAACCTCAGCGGTTTTAGGCACGATAGTCAAAGGAGGAATTGTCGAGACAAGCAATCTCAAGACAGCCGAAGCATCAAAGATCTTCGAGACAGTCTACAGAGACCTGAACATAGCCTTAGCCAATGAACTGGCCCTCTACTGCGAGAAAGCTGGCATCGATTACTTCGAGGCCATGCAGGCAGCTAACACCCAGCCATACTCTCACCTGCACTTCCCTGGCATAGGGGTGGGAGGTCATTGTCTCCCACTTTATCCGTATATGCTGCAGACAGAGGCACACTCCTTAGGTTTGAAGCTGAAACTCATCAAGGCGGGAAGAAGGATCAATGATGAGATGCCGAGGCATGTTGCAAGGCTGGCGGCAGCGGGTCTGCGTCAAGTTGGAAAATCACTCCCCAGAGCCAGAGTCACAGTCTTAGGAATATCGTATCGTGCAAATGTCAAGGAGACACGGTACTCCCCAACGATAGGGCTGATAGAAGCCCTCAAGAGGAGAGGAAGTAGAGTCACAGTCTACGATCCGAAATTCATCTACACTGAGATCAAGACTATGGGATATGATTGTGAAGCCAGTCTTGAAACGGCCGTTTCGGGGGCGGAATGCATCATATTAACGGTCGGACACGATGAATTCAAAAAAATAGACCCAAAGAACCTAGCTGCCCTTACATCCAAAGGCTGTGTGGTAGTTGATGCCGCTGGGATCTTAGATCCTAAGGCGGTTGAGAAGGCTGGCCTTGTCTACAGAGGGGTCGGTCGAGGGGTCTGGGCAAGATAACCCTCAGACCAAAGATCGACGCATTCTCATCTTAGATGATTCGCAAGATAAATGCTGAAATATTTCCACTGGATACCTGCTGTTGATCAAATTTGTCAGAAGGATCTCTCCTACTCAGAGACGTCATGAATAGGATGGACGAAGCTGCCAAGAAGCTCAAGATTGATTGGGAGACCTACAAGACACTCAGAAGCCCACGCACGTCCTTGGCAGTAACATTTCCGATACGCATGGATAACGGCTCCGTGGAGATATTCACTGGATACAGAGTTCTCTACAACTACGTCAGAGGACCTAGCAAGGGTGGGGTGCGATATCACCCGGAAGTAAATCTGGAGGAGATCACAGCTCTCGCAGCAATCATGACCTTGAAATGCGCCGTAGCGGAAGTGCCGTTTGGAGGAGCCAAAGGTGGAGTGGCCTGTGATCCGTCCAAGATGTCAATTAACGAGTTGGAAAGGCTGACCCGAAGGTACACCTACATGATTATGCCTCTTCTCGGCCCAGACAAGGACATCCCTGCTCCAGATGTAAACACTAACCAGCAGACTATGGCCTGGATGATGGACACCTACAGTATGCTCGCAGGTTACACAGTCCCTGGGGTTGTGACTGGAAAACCGTTCCAGCTTGGTGGATCAAAAGGCAGAGGATATGCAACAGGAAGAGGAGTCGCCTTCGTGACTTCAGAGATGCTGCAACGCTTGAATATGCCTCTCAAAGGTGCGACAGTAGCAATCCAGGGGTTCGGGAATGTGGGATCAAACACGGCGAGGTTCCTTCACCAAGAAGGCTGCAAAATAGTGGGCGTCACAGACATCAGCGGAGGACTCCTAAACGAGGGAGGACTGGATATACCAGCACTCCTCAAACATGTGGAGGATGAAAAGAAGATCTCTGGATTCAAGGATGGCGAATTCATAACTGATTATAGAAGAGCAAATGAGAGACTGCTCAAATCGGATGTCGATATCTTGATTCCAGCTGCTTTAGAGAACCAGATAACTGAAGAAAATGCTCTGGATGTACGTGCAAAGGTGATAGTTGAAGGTGCAAACGGACCCATTACGGGTACGGCAGACAAGATACTATCCAAGAAGGGTACGACCGTCGTGCCGGACATAATCGCTAATTCAGGAGGGGTCATAGTATCCTACTTTGAATGGGTCCAGGACGTTCAAGCGTACCTATGGACAGAGGATCAGGTGAATCAGAGACTGAAGGAATTGATAACAAGCGCCTTCACCGGAGTCTGGGATGCGGCACAAGAGCACAAGACTGACATGCGACAGGCCGCGTACATGGAAGCTGTTGGAAAGGTCGTCGAAGTAACAAGACTGAGAGGAATATTCCCTTAGAACAAGCTAAGTGTCTAATACTCATCACAATAGGAATATGAGGATGCAACTTCCACAGATACGGTGAACGAGCATTGAAGAAAAAACTGATGGACATACTCGCCTGCCCCATAGACAAATACCATCCACTCGAACTCCATGTCTTTGAGGAAAAAAGCGAAATTGTTGAGGGAATCATAGTCTGCCCAAAATGCAACAGATTCTATCCAATAATTGACGAGATACCTCACATGCTACCAGACAACCTCAGAACAAAAGAGGAAGACGTGAAGTTCCTAAGAAAATGGGCCGGACAACTCCCTCCGAAAATCGCCAACGAAGGAAAACCATTCAATCTAACCACTAACTGAAGACAACTTCGAAAGGATTCTCTTATCTGAGAATCCCCACTTTGGGAACTCTACGAATGCCGGTAACCCTTCTTTGAATGGGTGGGCGCAAAACCGAAAAGCCCTTTTTACACATGAAATAGCCCTATACCTTCATCTGACATTGATAGCCCGGTAGTGTAGTGGACAAAGGAGCCCTCTTCGTCTAGGCATAGCGGGCTTTGGACCCGTTGACGGGAGTTCGAATCTCCCCCGGGCTACCACATTCTAGATTAGAATTCATACCGCTCGTTTCTGAGAGAGCATGGATTGTATTCGATGTCTAGGCACACTTTTGGGA
>JAPKYM010000069.1 GCA_026394315.1 Candidatus Bathyarchaeota archaeon
CCAGTAAGATCTCTCCCACTTGAGCTTTCCCTCATTGTGCAGTGAAGTCAGTTTTTGGGTGATTTCCTGGTCCATTGTCATTCTCCTAAAAAGTTGAGCAGTTGAGTCTGTACCTCGTTGAGCGAAGGATCATCTTGGGAAGAACTTAGGGCAAAGCCTGGGTTCTGAGTAAGCGAACCCTCTGTGTAGTTGTAGTATGCCGCCCTGAGGTCAGGCTGAATCTCCCCATAGAGAGCCTTCCCCATTCGATTGCCATTGGGGATTATGACTTGCTGAAGAAAGAACTTCTGTGCCTTCTCGTTGAATTGCAGTTGCACAACCCCTCCTCCCTCAGTGATTCCGATCACCACGTCTGGAAAAAGGCGGCAAAGGCAGACCCATAGGCCATTCATGGAATAGTCATGCAGGTCAACGATTCCCTCCCATTTCCATAGCGAAGGCTCTGCATGGTAGAGTTCTGTGAGTCTCTGGATGATTTTCTGTCTCATGGTTATAGGTCCTCTCTGATTAGAAGGTCGTTATGGTCACGATGGTTTTCTACAATGTCAGTCAGTATGGGTAACAAGCCCCAGTAATAGACAAGCCCGTAAGCATTATCAATTGGCAGTGTGGCATCATTATAGAAGAGGGCCAGAACTATGATGCAACGATACACATGCTCAATGTTTTTCTCTGGGAGAAGTCCTGAACACTCTTCTCGGATTCTGTCCAGGATCTTGCTTTTGTTGATCCAGTCTGCCATTTTATTCGCCTAGTTCCTTCCCCAGTAGATAGTTGCAGATTCCGAAACCTATGAGACCAACCATTGCCATGCCAAGATGTAACATGAAGGGAACTGTGATTCCACTTCCTGCGGGCACAAAGACGAAGCCGCAAACGAGATTCAGAATGGCTGTTCCAATGAATCCCACCAGCAGAAAGACCAGGATGATGCTATTAGCCCAGTTGAAGTTATCGTCCATCCTGATACTCCTTCTTGACGTAGACAATGACTTTGGGCTTAGGCACAAACTCGATAATGGCCTCGTATATCCCCATTTCCACTGCCTGCTTCGCCCACCAGATTCGGAGTTTGGTCAGCCAAGAGATTCTGATTTTGCCGGTCTTGGTGTAGCCTTGCTCTTTCTCATAGTGCGTGTAGAGATCGTCCTTATCCCAAGGCTGAATGATGTTGGGGATATACCACGTTATGCCATCCGGCCTGTTTCCCCAACCGTCATAAAACCCGCCTTCTTCACAACCCCACCAGCCTGCGGAAGCAGGACACTTGAGGTTTGGACACTCAACTGTCTTGCGGATAGGAGACACATACTCTTCCCCAAAGCAGGAAACATGCTCTCCCAGTGTCTCATACCTTTGTGGTTCCCCATAAACCACAGGAGTTCCACAAAGAGGACAGATGCAACCGTTCTCTGGTATGAGAGTCACAAAGAGAAGTTCATGCAGTTGTTCTCTTTGTTCTGGAGTTGGCACATTGCCTTGGATTTCTTCGACTAGGGCATCCAAGGCTGCGTCTCGTTCTGCATTTCTCATGATTCATCCACCTGGACACTTAGTTCCGCCAATTCGACAGCTTCCGTGGCACTGAAGAAGTCTCCGACTTCCCACTTCTTGCTGTCAAAGACGTGGAAAGGCTTAGGGCCACACTCGGCAAGATGCTCAACAGTGGCCTTCTTGCCATTGCCAAGTTCGATGAACCACATGGTTCCGTCAGTGAGTCCTTGAATTGCCTCTTCCCTCTTGACGGGGCCAGAGGTAACACCACGAAAGTATGAGTGGTTGAAGTATTGCATGGTGGTAGAGCCTATCTGCCGGTGGTGTCACAAGACAGCAGTGGCGGATTATGTAAGCGAAGCTGTTATATCCGCCAATTGTGCCAAAATGGCATCTTGGGCTTTATTCTCTTCGACATTCTTTTCTGCATCTTTTTGTGCTTTGCGGAGGGCACGTTGTTCCTCCACCTTCCGCCTAATCAGGGTGAGCAATTCTATGTCTTGCTCAGAAATACGAGTCGATTTGTTTTTCTCAGCGATACTGGAAACATGACCGTCTCTGCAAGACACCACAAGTTCGCCAGAAACAAAATACTGGCCTTGGGGGTCTACATGCCACTTGATTACCTCATTTTCGGTCAGTTCTTTCAGTTGAGCGACAATCTGTTGACTCTTCGTTTCGTTCATTTTGGGTCTCCTTATTTTATTCCCGTCTTCCGATGATTATTCAGGCAAGCCAGTTTGAGGCGTCGGGATGATTTTCCCATGAAGACTTCAGCCATCATCCAGGCGTGTTCTTCACAATCATAAGTCGATCTCAGGAATGATTTTTCGTCCAGAATCTCTAATATGATGTGAGCCAATTCGTGATATAACACGAATCTCCTATTCGTTGTTATGAGCATTCTGTTGATGTTTCGGCAGTAAATGTTCCATTCACCACTCCGAAAAGTAAATACGCAAGCATCACAGCGTTTTCTGGTAGGATTTTCCACGATCCTGATTTTGTTGCAGAGTCTCTCTTTCATCTTCGGCTGAATAGGCAAACCATGGATAATGGCAATAAGTTCCTTCGGGATTGGTATTTCGGTAGGAGCAATCATGGTCTGGTTTATGCTCTTTCTGCCTCGGCCTGAAGATGGGCTTCGATCATCGCCACTTCCTTTTGGGCGGATGTGAGAAGATGTTCCAATCGAGTCTTGACAACCTTGGGCGTGAAGTAGGCAGGGAACCAGAAGAACTTGCCATTCACTGTTTTGTGTTTGGCGATGATGATTCCATCATCACACTTGATGATCATTTCTTCCTTCCCCACCTTCCCCTCGGCAACAGAAGTGTCGGGAATCCATTCCCCTTTTTCGAGGTATCCTGCGACATTTTGGAGAGTCTCTAACTTTGTCATACCTGACAATCCACCCACTCTCCACTACGGTCAGCAAAGGACACCAGTTCCATTGTAGTGCGGTCATAAATGGCCGCTGTGTCATTATTTCCGAACTTTATGAGGTTCATGTCGTCCATGACCTTTTTCACCGTAGGAGCAGGGAAACACTTGGGGAATGCTCCCTCATACCGCAGGTTGAGAAAACCGATGTATCGATTCACTTTAGACGAATCCTTTCTTGTAGTCGTTTAGACAAACGTGCTTGATATAGCGAGAAGACCTTCCCATGAAACACTCAGCCATTTCCCAGGCCCGTTCTTCCATTTCGTACTCTTTTATGAGGTCGTACATATCGGCAACTGGGCTGTTGTAGTATATGATGATATGACTGAGTTCGTGATACAGCAGAGACCTTCCCCTGTTCCTTTTGAGCAAGTATCTGAGACTTTTGCACCGAAGAAACCAAGTGTAATTCTCTTGGCAAACCGCAACATCTACATGCTGTCGGCAGTTCTCCAGGATTTTGACTCCCAGAAGGACTTCCTTCATCTGCGGTTTGACGGGTAAACCATTGATGAGATCTTTGAGTTCTTCTGGCATCTCGGTGATTTTGCCAGAGATCTTGCTGAACTGGACCATTTAGACCCGACTCCACTTCTTCGCTTCCTGGCAATGATCTCCCCCACATAACATTCCACTATCCTTCGCCCGATTCCAAGCATCGTCTGCTTCTGGAAATGGACGGTCTTCCTCAGATTCTCCCTCGATGATATGAGCGAGAGAACGAATGACTTGCAGACATTCCGCACAAACGTGATAGTCAGTGCGACAAGGAACAAACTCACTCGTTGAGGCTTTCTCTTGTCCTGTGATTACCAGGATTTCTGAAGCCGCCGAACTGATCGCTCTGACAGATTCCGCTATTTCCATAGCATGAGAGGCCTCTGCCACAAAAGAGAGGTGATTTTGCATCACTCTCGCCAAACCCCTAATCCTTTGGAGGCTTTCAGTCTTCATCCCTATTGGCCTCTTCC
>JAPKYM010000041.1 GCA_026394315.1 Candidatus Bathyarchaeota archaeon
GGGAGAGGCGCCTGCATATTTCCAGAGATGATGATCTTTCCGCCTTTCATTTGTGCACCGGCTCTTCCAGAACAGTCTCCGGAGATGTGTATCGTTCCTCCTGTCATATGAATTCCGGGAGCCATCTCCGAGTTTCCAAGAATCCTTATCGTTCCCGAATTCATCCAAGCCCCGACCTCATTTCCAGCATTGCCCTTTAAAGTGATGATTCCCCCCATCATTCCTTTTGTTGTTCCTCGGCTTGCCGCGCCGACAAAGTTACCTGTTTTTCCTGACACCTCTATAGTGCCCCCCCTCATGTTTGAGCCAAGCCAAGAACCCGCGTCACCTTCAACAATTATGTTTCCACCACTCATCGATTCGCCAATGTAAAAACCGCCAGTACCTCTGATGTTCAAAGTGCCCGCAGTCATTTTGTACCCTATGCTTCGTGTCCTTGACAGGTCACCAATAATCTCCAATGCGATATCATCTGGTTTGTCGGCGATGTTTCCCTCGATATTGAAGAGAGTTTTGATTTTGATTCTTCGGTTGCCCTCCCAGACTTCCTCGTTGGCCAACTCTGTGACTTTCCTGCCGCAAACTCTATCTGGTGTAAGGGTATCAAGATGAACCGGGGCTGATATGTGACGTTTTAGGGTTAGGATAACCTTGGACATGCATTACACCTCTGCTTTGCACGGAATTCTTGATGGGTTTTTGAGGAAGCTCTCGGCGATTGGATAGTTGTCCATCTCTATAGTATAGTAGTCCTTGAATTTCGGCGTGATCTCCTTGAGTAAGTCGGCCTCAAGGCTCGGTGATACTATACTCTCAACATAGAAAGTCTCCCCGTATGATGTCCCAGCTATTTGGCCTTCCTTCGAGACAACCTTTCCCGTCTTGATAGTGTACGAAGCTTCTTTGAAAGCTCTCCTTAGGACTCTTGGGCTTTGTTCTGGGTCCGTTTTTGACGGATCGATATCATATACTGCAATGTCTGCGTCAGCGCCTAAACCTAGATGCCCTTTGTTCTTCAGGCCAAGAGATTCTGCAGGTGCAGCCCTTGTAATCGTTGAGATCTCCCCGAACGTGTACTCCCTCTCGATGCTCGGCAAGTCTAGCCGCTTTTTTGCCGTCTTGTTGATCTTTGATAAGGTCTTCTCTCTAGCCTTTTTGCTCATCAGCCATGCAATTACTTTGGGATAGGAAGTGAATGGCCCGCCGTTAGGGTGATCTGTTGTCATGAAAACTCTCCATGGATCTTTCACCAAGAGGGCGAGTTCGAGGCCTATCCCCCATTGAACAGCATTGACATAGTTGCTTCTCCTGTAGCGGAATGGGACAATGCCCGAACCAGTTTCGACTTCGACATCCCCGTTAGTCCACTTGTTGCCTGACATTTTGTGGAGGAAGTATTGGAAAGGACCATCAGCAGTCATCGTTGTAGTGTCGCCGAAGATTACTTGTCCAAGATCAACTGATACATGGCTGTGCTTGTTGACGTAGTCCGCTATCTCTGGAGCTCCTGAGCCTAGATTTAGCCAGGATGAGCCTGAGAATCCCGTGAACTGTACATGAGTGATGTGAATTACTGGCTTCTTCTCGTCTGCCAGGTCTCTTACAGCATCCATAGTCTCAATGGTTGTTCTATAGTTGCCTGGACTTCCAAGGTTGTTTGTATGCACGTGAATTGCATGTGGAAGATTCAGGATTTTGTTAACCTTGCATAGTCCTCTGATTATCTCTCGAGGGGTTATGTTGAAATTTGCTATTGGATCGTCCAATCCTTTGAGGAATTTGCCCCAACCCCAGAGTTCTACGCTTCCGGGATCAACAATTTTGATTGCATAGCCCTTGGTTGCCTTGAGCATCCAGGCAACGTATGCTGCGCATTCCTTGACCCTGCCGCTGCTCAGGTATTCCATTATGAACCAGTTGTTTCCGAGGAGTGGGAAGCAGCCTTTGTCTATTATCGGTGTCGCGTCAAGCTCCTCATGTGTGTGTCTTGTCTTTAGGGGCGGGGTTGCGGGCTCGAAAACTGTGGTATACCCCATCTTTGTGTAGCGGTAGCCAGTTGTTCGAGTCGACGGAATTGAATAGCCAACACCGGAGTAGGTATGCCTAGTTCTTGGTTCGACATCTTTTCTATGATCCTCAGGACGAAGCAATCGGCCAGAATTCACTTTCGATCCGGCTATGTGTGAATGGATGTCTACGCCACCTGGCATAACAGTCTTGCCTGATGCGTTGATGATGCGCGCTTTCTTTCCTACGGACTCAACTATTTTGCCGCCTCGAATGAATATGTCGAGTTTTTCCCCATCAATCCTGTTCAGCGGGTCAAAAACAAGGCCGTTGACCACTGCTAGTTCTTTTTCCATCATCCCAACCTCCTAATCGTTCTCAAACGCTTCAGAATGGCACGCAAGATCTCAACATCGGACTTGATTCCCTTTGGTGGATCAACCAGTTTTCGGGTCTCGAGCACAACTCCGTCCATACGGTAGACTGTTCCAGTATCCTCGATTCCCACATGGGTTGAGGGAAATACAATGTCGGAACAGAG
>JAPKYM010000121.1 GCA_026394315.1 Candidatus Bathyarchaeota archaeon
AGCTGGCCAGGAGAATCCGGAAGACGGCTGAGCTCTTGGTTGCTGGGGGTCCTTTGCCTACTGTTGAGCCGTCGAGATTCCTGGACGACTTTGACGTTGTGGTCGTTGGCGAGGCTGAGAAAACTATGCTAGACCTTGCCAGGCGCTTTCTTGTAAATCAGGACTTCAAGGATGTACCAGGGATCGTCTTCAAGGACGGCTCGGGTATACATCAGACAGCGGTGAGGAAACGTATAGAGGATCTTGATTCAATCCCCTTCCCCGCGCGAGATCTCTTTGAGAACGACTCTTACAAGAAGTACTACAGAACGCGTTTTGGCTACACTATGGCCTCTATGATCTCTTCTAGAGGGTGCCCGTTTGAGTGTGATTTCTGCAGTCGGCCCGTATTTGGGGAGAGCCTCTGGTCAAGGTCGCCTGTGAATATTGTGGACGAGATGAAATCGATAGTGGATCTTGGGTATGATACGGTATGGTTTGCTGATGATTGCTTTACGATATCCAAAGACCACGTCATGAAGATATGTGATGAGCTAATCCATCGAAGGGTCAAAGTTGGTTGGCAGTGCCTCTCCAGAGTTGATGCACTTAACTTGGAGATGGCTAAGAGGATGAAGGAAGCTGGATGCCAAAGAATATACTTCGGAATAGAGTCCGGGGACGAGCGGACTCTGAAGACTATGCGTAAGAACATCGATCTGACTTCTGCCAGAACGGCTGTGGAGAATGCTAATTCTGCAGGGATCCAGACAGGGGCTTTCTTCATACTTGGTTATCCAGGAGAAGATGACGAGGCGATTCTGAACACCGTCAGGTTCGCAACCAATCTTCCTTTGGATTATCTTTCATTCACATTTCCATATCCTATACCGGGAACAGGCTTGCATAGCAGAGTCAAGAATGTTATGAGGGATCATGATATTCAAAGAATAAGACTGATCAATCATAGTCTGACTTATGATTCTGAATTTTCAGAATTGAAACTCAAGTTCGCAATAGTTAAGGCCACAATACAGCATGAGATTAGAAAATATCTTGGTGAAAAATGGTATAGACTCTTGGGACGCCCGTTTGAGAGAATAACTGATTCAGTATTCAAGAAGATGAGCTGAGAAGGATCACGCTGGCCTTATGACAATTGACCACAGAATAATCAAGTACAGGATCTTACCTGTTGCAGTAAGTGTGATCATTCAGACCATTATTGGGTTATTTCTTGGCCATCTCTATGATATGGAGATATTTTTCACAGCTGGTCACGCAGTATCCCACGGAATCCAGCCTTACGGACTCTTTGCTGCTAGGACGATATTTGATAATCCCGCCTTCTCTGAGGAGCTTCCGGGGATTGGTTATCCTCCTCCCTGGGCGATGTATCTAGGATTAATCTACAAAACGGTATATGAAACAACCCGAAGCATATTCATCTACAATTTAGCCATCAAAATCCCGAGCATAATTGCCAATATCGCATTAGCATTTGTTGTTGAGAAAATAGCAATTCAGGAAGGATTGGCTAGGAAGGACTCTGATAAGGCGTTTTATTTTTTTCTATTCAATCCTTTCATGATTTATATTTCTGCGGCTTGGGGCCAGTTCGACTCCGTTGTGATCCTCGTAACAGTGCTTGCGCTAAATGATCTTCACTACGGCAGAATTATGAGATCATCTTTTCTCACGGCTCTGTCGGTGTCGCTGAAGATTCTTCCGCTGATATTGGCTCCGATGGTTCTGTTCTTCTTATGGAAAAATTATGACCTGAAGATGTGCCTTAGGTTTGCAGTTTCTTCTTTTGTTGTTTTTATGTTTTTGTCTTATATACCGTTTGTTCTGCTTGGCTGGGATCTTGGGATTATCCTAAGCAATCTGGGTTTTCATTTCAGTAGGGCAGGATGTTTCACTCTCTTCAACATAATTGATCTGTTATATGATGGCACCAGTCTTCCTCAGGGTCTTGAATTTCTGGGCTATTTATGGATCCCAAGTTTGATTTTGACTTATTCGAGGCTTTCCAGGACCAGCTTGACTGGCAGGATGGGTCTTTTCAGATGGGCTTCAGCGCTGTTCTTTGTTCTTATGCTGACCCGAAGCTGGGTCTCGGAACAGAACATCGTATTTTTGATTCCGCTGGTTGTGTTAGAGTCTGTTGTGAATTCAGGGAAGTGGTTCACAGTAAATCTGGTCTGGGTAATCACTTCTCTGTTCTCGGTCATTAACACAAGTCCGTTTCAGATGTTCTTTCTCTTATCCCCGGTGCCTATTGAGATGGTGAGACAGTTTGATCTGGTGTATCGGATTCCGAGGCTCACTCTGAAGTTCCTTGTTGTGATCCCTTGGGAGATCCTCGGGTTACGGTATGTTTGGAAGACAACTTCGATTACTAGCGGATCTAGTTAGGAGAGGCCACGTTAAGCTTAGATAACTATACTGCCAACTCCTATTGTGGATTTCTAATGGAAGTTGACTTGACGTTTAAGATTGGAGGGGAGGCTGGCCAGGGTCTCCAGACTGTCGGTTACATTCTGGCAAAAAGTCTTGCCAAGGGCGGGCTGTACGTTTTTGCGAATCAAGATAATGAGTCCCGGATAAGAGGCGGACACAACTTCTTTCAGGTTAGGGCAAGTGACAGACCTGTTCAAGCTCTTTCTGAGAAGGTCCACATCATAATTGCTCTGGATAAGCGTACGATTTCTGAACATCAGAATGAACTTGCAGAAGATGGAATAACCATCTTTGATGGTGAGAAGATCAAAACGGAAGTCCCAGACAATCTATTGAGCGTTCCCTTTGAGAGGCTGTCGAAGGAGAAGGCTGGTGTGGCAACCATGGTTAACTCTGTTGCTGCTGGAGCAGCGCTTAGCTTACTGGACTTTGATTTTGACCTGTTGGCAACGGTTCTTAATGGTGAGTTCAAGGAGAAAGGCACTGAGGTTGCTGAGAAGAACATTCAAGCTGCAAGCGCGGGCTACGACTACGTAAAAGGCAACTCAGAAGGACGGTTCAAGTATAAGGTTAAGCCAGTCAATTACTCAAACCAGAGGATCCTGCTCAACGGGAATGAGGCAATCGCTTCTGGTGCATTGATCTCTGGCTGCAAGTTCATGTCCGGGTACCCGATGAGCCCTTCAACACCTATCCAGCAGTCCTTCGCTTCTCAAATGTGTGAGTATGATTTGGTCTTTGAGCAGGGTGAGGACGAGATATCCGTCATCAACATGGCCTTGGGCGCCTCTTTTGCTGGGGTGAGATCGATGGTTGCTACCTCAGGTGGCGGCTTTTCACTTATGGTTGAGAGTCTAAGCCTTGCTGGTATGACTGAGACCCCAATTGTGGTCGTTATTGCTCAGAGGCCGGGTCCAGCTACAGGATTTCCAACACGGACAGAGCAGGCTGAGTTAGAGTTCGCTATTCATGCAGGGCATGGGGAATTTCCACGCGCGGTCTTTGCTCCCGGAAACCCTGAGCAAGCCTTCTATCTTACGTCTAAAGCCCTCAATCTTGCCGATAGATACCAGATTCCTGTAATCATTCTCACTGATCAGTATCTTGCAGACTCGTATTTTACCATGGAGAGATTCAACACATCATCTATAGTGGTGGACCGAGGGGTGTTCTTCAGAGAGTCTGATCGAGTGAAGCTGAGCGAATACAAGAGGCATATGATAACGGATTCAGGGGTCTCTCCGAGGCTTTTGCCTGGATGGGGTTGGGGCTTAGCGGTGACTGACAGTGATGAGCATACTGAGGACGGCCACATTACTGAGCTTGCTGAAGCAAGAATAAAGAATGTACAAAAGCGATTGCGCAAGTTCGAGCTGCTGAGACAGGAGATTTCGCCTCCGTACAGTTATGGCCCGGCAGATGCTGAGACCGTTATGGTTGGCTGGGGTTCAACTTATGGTGCACTCAAAGAAGCCGCTGAGATCCTGAACAGTCAGGGCATCAAAGTGAGGATGCTTCATCTGAGCGAGATATGGCCCTTCCCAGCCCAAGCCGTAAGCAGCGAGCTTGAGAAACCAGAATCCCTGATATCAGTTGAAAGTAATGCCACAGGACAGATGGCCCATCTGATAAGGGCTGAGACAGGAATCGAAATCAAATCCAAAATCCTAAGGTATGACGGTCGACCGATCTCGCCTCAGTATATCCTCAGGGAATTTGCCAAAATTGGGTGAAGTTTATGGTTTCGCTGAAGGATTATGAAGGCGGGGAAACCGCGTGGTGTCCTGGATGCGGCAATTTTGGGATACTGCAAGCTGTTAAGAAGGCTCTTGTCAAGTTGGAGCTTGAACCCTACCAAGTCCTGCTGGTCTCAGGTATAGGGCAGGCGGCTAAGCTCCCACACTACTTGAAGTGCAACCTCTTTAATGGCCTTCATGGAAGGACTTTGCCGGTTGCTACTGGCGCGAAGATAGCGAATCCACGATTGACGGTGATTGCTGATGGTGGCGATGGTGATGGTTACGGTGAGGGTGGAAACCACCTAATACATGCCATTCGGAGGAACGTGGATATCACGTATCTCGTGCATGATAACCAGATCTATGGTTTGACTAAAGGGCAGGCTTCTCCTACAAGTGAGGAAGGTTTCGTCACCAAGATCACACCCTTGGGAATGTTCTCGAGGCAGTTGAATCCGATGGCCCTGGCGATCTCGCTTGGGGCTTCTTTCGTCGGTCGGGGCTTCTCAGGTGATATTGAGCATCTGAGTGACTTAATTGTTCAGGCGGTTGAGAACAGGGGCTTCAGTCTGGTTGATATTTTACAGCCATGTGTGACATTTAACAGGGTGAATACTTTTCAGTGGTACCGGAGCCGAGTCTACAAACTTGACAGCTCACACGAGCCCAAAGACTGGCTTGCGGCTTCTCAGAAGGCTCATGAGTGGGGAGACAAGATCCCAATAGGAGTAATCTACAGGGAAGCCAGGCCTACCTACGAGGACCATAATCCTAGGATTGTTCAGAAACCTCTGGTCGATCAACAGCATGATCCAACAAGTTTTGAGAAGATACTTGATGAGTTCAAAGTGTGAAGTCAATCTTGGATTCTCACAGAGCTCTTCAAGGCCCTCGATGCTAAGAGTGGACCCGACTGTGCGTGACTATTCTAACCTATGAATGTGTTGGCTGTAATGAAAGTGTACCAGAATTTTAGGTCAATTGCTGCGAACAGGGTCAACAAGATGATCAGGGGTACCAGGCTACGAAATCGAGGAATAAGCCACACTGGATAAATGAAGGAAAGGAAACGTGGAAGAGACTGGATAGTTCCGAATGCTAGCAGTAGCATAAGCATGATTATTGAGTATGCGCCTAGCCTCCAGTCCAAATGAAATGCAGATATTGTCAAGACTGTGATGAGAACGACAAATCCCACGGTGGCCAACGCATCGCCGCTAATGGCCTGGGTTACTGGTAGTAGTGCGAATCTTATCCAGCTAAAGCTTAATCCGTAGACGGCCCAGGGGCTCTGCGCTGTTGGGGGGGCAATCCAGTAGCCCGTACTCAGGAAGCGATAGAATGACCAGGCCCCGAGCGCGGCGAATGGTAAAGTGATGTAAAGTATCTTCTTGTGGTCTCTTTTAACGATAAGGTCAGCGAAGATCGGGACAAGGGCGACTATGCCATAGATCTTGGTTAGTGATGCGACAGTGCAAGCTAGGCTCGATGACAAGTGGTTGCCTCGAGTGTAGAGAAGCCATGAAGCTAGTGTGAAGAAAATGAAAAGTGATTCAGTGTACGCGACTGTTGTAAAGAGAAAGACGTATGGGAAGAATCCAAAGACCAACGTGCAGCAGAGTGACTCCCTTCTTGGATAGTAGTCCTCTGCTATGAGCTGGAAGATTGGAAGCGAGAGTGTTCCGAAAAGTAGCGAAATGGATGATGCAGCGAGCCACTGGTCCCTCAAGACAAAGGCTAACGCTTTGATCAGAATTGGGTAGGCTGGAAGGAACGCGTAAAGCGGTTCGAAATACCCGTTCTTTGCTATCGCAACATAAAACTGCGTATCCCATCCAGAGAACAAGTAGAGCCAACTGTCATAGGGAGGTATCTGACCGAGGTACCCTTTTAGGTGGTACGCTGTGTACCAAGGGAAGACTGTGCTTTGCAGGTCTGAAACGAAGGCCCGGAAGATCGTTAAGCCAGCTATGACTCTGAAGATGCTGAGTACCAGTACTGGCATAATATAACGGGCCTTTCCGTCAACAAGTCCAGCAAGTATCAAGCTTGAAACACGACACAGTTCTCTTTCGCCTTGACAGAAAGTAGTCTCTGATCTGACCATATTTATGGGCTTTCTTGAATCATTCCTTTTCTCAGCAGGACCACAGGGGCTTGCTTAGCTGTTCGTTTTCACGGCGACCAAAACATATTGGGGAGCAAGAAAAGCCAACAGGCGAGAGCATTTTGACAACTCTACAGCTTTCACGGCCTCGATAACTCGCATACGGTTAAGCAGGCGTGAGAAAGGAAACCAAGGCCTGTGCGTGCCCAGGAAGAGGCCGAGGATGAATACTGCGTGTTCCTCCAGAACTTGAAATCCGTATCTGTTAAGTTGCTGTCGGATGCTGACTGGTGAGAGGGTCCACTCAGGGTAGTATCTTCGAGTGAAGAGCTGGTGGAACACTTCACAGAAGATGTTGAGTTTGCAGTCGAAGGAGATTAGGAGTACACCGTTCTCTTTTAGAAGAGAGGCTTCGTTAGAGATCCATCTTTCTCTAAGTCTCTTAGGGATGTGATCTACGGTCGAGATGTCTATTATTAGATCGAATCTTTTGCAGAAAGGCGGGGCGAGAAGCGTTGATCGCACGATCTCGATGTCATCGCCTAATTCGCGTCTTGCGTAACCGCAGACGTTGCCAGAAATGTCGACGCCAACGATCTCTGATTTGCCAGAGGCACC
Organism: Candidatus Bathyarchaeota archaeon; assembly: GCA_026394315.1. Classification (GTDB taxonomy): domain Archaea; phylum Thermoproteota; class Bathyarchaeia; order 40CM-2-53-6; family RBG-13-38-9; genus JAPKYM01. The sequence continues at coordinate 6,907 of JAPKYM010000121.1, forward strand.
TCTGACGAGGGAGAGTATGTTCCGGCCATTTTCTACACCTTCATTCCAGAGATCCGTCTTCAAGATCCAAGGTTCATGAGGAAGTCGTGATTTGACTATCCTCCTTATGAGTTCTCCATACACCTCGCGGAAGGCGGTGTCTTTAATCGAGGGCTTTTCTCTTCTGTAGTGGCGTGCCAACAGACGGAATCGTGAGGAGATGCGGTCCCAACTTAGTAGTGTCTCTACCTCGGAATTTGAAAGCAAGAATCCATCCACACATCCAGGCCTATCCTACAGTTAATATTACATATGATCTTTTAGACAATACTTCTATTGGTGTGTTTCGATGATTACGCGGGTAGTCTGGTACTGGTTGCAGCTGCGGCACAATCAATGGCTACCGAGGAAGAAGCTAGAGCAGCTTCAGTTCAAGAAGCTGAAAACCATAGTATCCCATGCTTACGAGAAAGTTCCATTCTACCGACGCCTCTACGATGAGCACGGCGTTCGTCCTGATATTTTGAGGACTCTCGATGACATTAGGAAATTCCCCGTACTGTCAAAGGAGCTTGTAAGAGACGTTCCGCTGGAGGACCGCACAGCAGCGGGTGTTGATGTCTCGCGGTGCACACTGAGAACGACATCCGGATCAACAGGAATACCGGTCAAGATACTTGAGGACGAACGTTCCATAGATTACTTGGATGCATATCATCTTCGCAGACTAAACGTATATGGCTACAGGCCTTGGCAAAAGATAATTCGGCTAACCACTGAACCGTCAGGAAGAGAGTCCCTCGGCGCTACCGGCGACGCAAGGGCGGGATTGATGAAGAGGCTAAGGGAGAACAGGATGAAGCGTCTCGTGGTGGCGGATAATGTGAACAAGCATCTAGAAACAATTATGCAAGAGCGGCCTAAATTGATAATCGCGTCCCCATCTTACTTTAGGGTTCTTGCGAAGACGATGAGAGATCGTGGGATCTCTGGTGTAAGGCCTCGGGTTCTGGTTACTTGGGGGGAGGTCTTGGATGAAGGGACTCGAGCATACATTAGTTCAAGCTTCGGATCTGAAGTGTATGATGGCTATGGTTGCACTGAGGCAGCGCCTTTAGGGTTGGCTTGGGAGTGCAAGGAGCGAGCAGGGCTTCACATCAATATGGATGTAGTTCTTCTGGAAGTCTTGAAGAATGGGGAACCTGTCCAGCCGGGTGAGAGAGGCGAGGTCTACGTGACTAGTCTCTTTAGAACTGCAACTCCAATGATAAGGTATCGCCTCGGAGATATCGTGACATTATCGGATGAAGCATGTCCTTGTGGTCGGGAGATGCCTCTTATCAAGAATATCGAAGGGCGACTTGTTGATTTTCTAAAGATGCCCGACGGTCGGATGATCTCACCCTATGCTGTGATGTCTGCGGTCGAAGGTATTGCCGGCATAGCCAAGTACCAGTTTATCCAGGAGAGCCTGGACAGGATAGTTGTTACCGTCGAAAGAGGCAGAGATTTTGATCCGAATACAATAACTCAACTCAAAAGTGCATGTAATGAGCTGTTTGGTCGGGATCTGGAGCTGACCGTTAAAGAGGTTGAGAGTTTCCCTCTTGTCAGGGGCCGAAAGTTCCGCCCTGTAGAATCCCAGATCCACATGCCCCAATGACCAATCTAAGAAAATTCTGAAGGTTCTTGAATGGTGATTATTGAAGAAATCTGAGAGGCAATTCCTTTGAACCAAATCATCCTTTTGCTTGCTTTTGCTTCTTTCTCTGTCTTTTTTGTTTGGTGTGTTTCATGGTTCTATCGGAATCCAGAGAGGGATCCTTCGGGCCGTAAAGATGTGATT
>JAPKYM010000122.1 GCA_026394315.1 Candidatus Bathyarchaeota archaeon
CCGTCTGGTAATCTTCTGCTGATCACTCGTCTTCTCGTGACTCAAATCCGGCACCCAAACTGCAAGTAAGAAACATCTGAATTTATACGTTTGCGCGCGCTGACTCCAGTTCGCTCAAAAAGTCTTATGGACTGTGGAACAATTCCTCATCTACGAGGGAACGCGACTGCGCGCAGAACAGGTAGAGAGAATAGCGCGCGCAAACTTGGAAAAGTGAGAACGTTGGCACAAGAAACTCAGTATCAACGAAATTGTGTTTGGATTCCAAGACAATTCTATAGCAATCCTCGCCATGCTCGCAGGCGTAACAGGCAATTCACTCGCGCGCTTTTGCAAAGAAGAACTGGCTTAGGTCTGGGCTCGAAATGGTTGCTGCCGGAACCCTCGCAACGCTGATTCCTTACGTAATCGGAAACTTTCTGTCATCACTCTCGGTATCATTCTAGCTATAGCGAGACGTCTTACAGTGGTCGGGCGCGCCGCGGCGCTAGCCCTTGACAGTATGGGCATAGTATGCCAACTGCCTCCATTCTTCATATGCTATCACCAATACGACTCCAGAAATGATATTGATCAAAAAACCATCAAATATCTCAATAGTGTTCGGCATGTTTGGGTACTCGTAGATCAACCATGCGTGATACGAAGCGGGCACATTAGCAATCAGCCAAACTGAAAAGCCAAAGAGTATTCCCCTCGTCCATTTAGAAAATCCGCTGAGACCTTTTCTGGCATAAGATTATAGAATTGCCATGAAGATAGCCAAGACCCAGTCACCGATCAAGATAAAACCTAGCCATGTACCAGGGCCACTTAGGTTGTTCAGGTATCTATACCCAAGATTTTTTTCATATTCTTGACATAATTCCGGAACCCAGGAGCTCAGATAGAGAATACTGCCGATCAGAAATTTTGTTGACCCCGCGATCAATCCTGAAGTAACGATTCGTTTGATTTTCATTTGAAGGATCTTTCATCCTCTGAAAAGATAACTCTTTGGCCAATCTTCGTCGGCCGCGCCCTAACTCATGGCGCATGCTGGGGATAACATATTCTGCATTAGGGGGGCCAGTATTTTTCATCTTTGATTTCTCAGAACATCTGATAGCTGCGTTTCTAGGAGACATAGCAGGTGAGTACTCGACATACATTCACTTTTCATCAATAGCAGTAGTAGTCATAGCTTTCAGGCCACTCAAACATAGAGTAGATCACGTGATTGGTGGCGTCTTGGCCAAGAAAAAGTTCGAGTTCTAGCAAAGACCTTATTGAAGGTCGGGTGGCGGTGGTATTCCGCACTTGCCAAAGGACGCGCTACCACCATAGAATCTCGCTAGCGCGCGCTTGTGTTGGTTAAGAAAAGAAGAGACTGGGCCCTCGAGGCAGTCAAGTCGTAGAGGTCTAAGCGGCCTTCAGGAATTCTTCAAGAGACCTGTTCTGACTTAAGATGAGCCAAAGCTTCACTTTTTCTATGCCTGATTTATCCCATACTGACATTTCAACCACATGGACTAGGAGATCTAAGGGGCATATCAAAGAGAGAGATGAGTGAAATCCACGAGACATGGAAGTATGACTAAGATGCAAAGGCCTATTTGTGTATAGGCTGCATAGTTGAAGCCAGTATAGTGTGACATTAGCGCGCGGTAATCTGGAAGCGCACCATGCTTGTAATAGCATGCACGCATATCCCCGTGAGGAATATCTATTTTAGCGAGATCGGATGTAGGTGCGGTAAAAGTGTGGCGGTTATGTCACAATCTAGAAAGATTGGTAGAAGAGGTTTCGTGAAGTATGCTGCTGTTGCGGTTGCTGCCACTGCTGGCGCGTACTACACAAAAGATTTTTGGGAGCCGTACCTGAAAAACATGAAGAATCCTGCCAAACTCGCACCTATAACTAAACTTGAGGAGTTGAGTCTAGTCCCAGATATTCAGCTGAAAGACACTGATACACTCATTATCGTCGATATACAGAATGATTTCATGTCATCTGGCGCC
>JAPKYM010000235.1 GCA_026394315.1 Candidatus Bathyarchaeota archaeon
GAGCCTCCTCAGATATACGTCAGCAGTTATCCTGGAACCTCGAGCTACATTCTGGTACCAGCGCTTAACCTCAGGGTTCTCCAGCAGGTGTAGGTACTTCGCCCTCGACATGCCAGTATTGCTAGGACGCCTTTTAAAGGGCTCAAGTCTTATTTCTAGAGGCTTACAAAATTCATGGGGATTTGAACCCGGATCGTGGTGGACCGGGCGGGGTCCGCACCGTTTTCAGTCCTGGAATTGGGTACAAAATTCACGAAGGTTCAAATCCGTAGGGGTTGGAACCCGTGTGGGCATGATGCCTTTTCCTGTTTAGCCTGCTTCATTATTCGTCCCCTAGCTTCTGTGTGAGTAGAAGTTCGTGAAAAGCGTAGTTGAGCTTTGTGTCATCTTAGCGCGCCTGTGAAGGTCTTTATTCTATCTTTGTTCCTCGATGAGGATGATCGAGAAGGAGGTTATTCCCCACAGATGGGTGACGCGCGCATACATTCAAGCTGCTGATATGATCTATACTTTAGCGTGCTCCAACAATCACTTTGGATTTTTCCAGGATTCCATGATTGATGATCTTGTCCGTTATTGTTAGCATTGCTTTGCCTTTCATATTTCCAACTTCTTTCGAATCTATCCTAGAAGTTGTATTTGTCCATTCTTCACCATTTCTTAGAGTGATGGAGAGCCCTCTGTAACTTATGTGCGCTGTCCCATCAAGATCAATTCTCAAGATTTGAAGGTCATCTTTTTTGTAAGGGAGATCAAAGACACCATAGAGGGAAGTAGAAGCGCCACCGCCTGCCGCTCCGCTTAGGCCTAAGCCGCTTCCGTAAATGGCTACTAGAGTATCGTTTATCTCGAAGTTCATCATGCCCCTTAAGGTGCCGGTTTTGTTGTCGAAGGAGTATGTGGGGAAATCGATCATAGGGCCACGATAGTTTCCTTCGAGAGATTCACCGTGAATATGTGTATGCTGTTGAATGAAGATGTACGTGCCAGTGGTCGTCGGGTTTTGAGTACTTGTCTTCAGGTTCAGTCCGAAGATAAGAATTGATGAAGCGACAATGAAAACTAGAACTACTGCAACCGCGATGTTCCTTCGAAGATATGGGTTTTTGGATGGCTCATTTGATTCGGGTGGAATTGTAGAGACTAATGCCCCGCATGATATGCAGAATTTAGCCTCAGGCATAATCTCTCTTTTACACTTTGGACAGAAGAGCATGGCAATCAAGCACTAAGGATTACCTATCTTACTCCTCCTATGCTTTTTCTCCACACTTCATGCAGTAGGTAGATCCTTCAGGAATCTCTGAGCCACATTTAGCACAATATCTCTTAGAGATTTGGGTTACGCTGAGCTTGCTTACTGTAGTTCCGCCGCGCTTTCTGACGACGAGAGCTGCGATGACTATTACAAGTGCGATCAATATCACAGCAAAAAGCAGAGGCCAGGGGTTCTCCTGCGGCGCTTGGACAAAGAAGTTGGCTGCTGAGCTCTCAGCTGAGAAGTGTTTCTCGTCGCCTTGCCACCTAGACTTGACAGACCACATACCAGGAATCTCAGGTTTGACAGTGTCTGTATATGTGCCTGTGCTCGTTGTTGTGAGGTGTTTGGTCATCTCAAAGCCGTCTGGTCTCTGGTAGATCAACTCGACCGTTGTGGCTTGAGCGGGTGTGAGTGCACCGCTTATTGAGACAGACTCTTCAGGATTCAAAGTTGAGGGGCTAGCAGCTATTGTCAGGGTGCTTGTTGTCTTGGAGACATCGATGGCCAAGGTTGCTGTGGCAGAGTGTATCTTTCCTCCACCGGTTCCTGTTATAGTGAGCTGGTAGGTTCCGGCTGAAGTAGAGGTCTCTGTTGAGATCTTCAAGTTCGAGGTGAAGGTGGGATTACCTGACTGAGTTGTAAAGGTGTGGGTTGAGCCTCCGGGCAAACCGGTCATGCTCAGTGCGACTGGCTGGCTACTGCCGGAGATGAGCTTCGCTGTCACTGTGTATGTAGCTGACTGGCCGGCCTTTATCGATTGAGTGTTGGGCGCAACCTCTATAGTGAAGTCAAAAGGCTGCTGGACGATCCAAGGCCATTGCCATCCCCACCACTCCCAAGGCCAATGCCAACGCCATCGCCACCAACCCCACCAATCATACGGTGGTGGGGGAGTGTATGGTGGCGTATACGGGGGTGGGGTCGGTGTGAATTCTTCGCAACCCATACCCGGCCCCCCCTGAAACACCACATCAACAACTGCAACCTGGCAATTCGGAGGTTCAATTTTCTTAAAGCTACCCATTTCATCGCAGGCGAATATTTGGAGTTGATAGGTCCCCACTGCAAATGGCGCTCCTTGAAACGTTACTGTCACTGAGTTCCCAGCCTTTTTGCCAGGGAACTCATTCCATTTCATTCCATCGAAGAATATTTTGTCCGTAAAAGGGCTGATTCCACCAGTAACTATGGGAGCCGGCATTAGCCGGACGAATACGGGTTCCTGTCCTTCACCAGCACGATTTTCAATATAAACGGTGAAGGTAGCCCAACAATTTGGGGGCCGGATAAACACAGTCGTTGGCTCCACCTTTATGGTGAAAAGCGGCGCCGCCATAGACTGGGCGGCAGGGATGAACGAACCTATTGAACTCAAGAGTAAGATCAGAAGCATGAAGCAGGATATATTCTTCCGTGGCCTCACCGACTTGTCGTCTCGAGTCACCTGTCGGTGAACCTTGAGAAATATGAGAGGGTATTCTGAAGAATGATTGGTCGTTTTCAGAGGCAGCATCAAGAGCAATTCTCGGAGGCATTAGCCCTCCAATTACTATTTTTGTGCTCTATCTTCTATAAAAGATTTGAGACAACAACCTTGTTGCAGGAATAATTTATATTCAGAACCTTCTTTGAGCGCGCGCTACCCTCGGTCGAGTTTCCAAAATATACACACGCCTGAAACACTGCTTGAATCTACGTTGTGCGCTACTTCCACTCTGTAGCGGGAACACCGCCCTTGATCAAATCATGTTTAGCCAGATTGTTGTAGATGACAGTGATCCTATCTCTATCTACACCAAGTACCCTGACAAAGTCCTCTGTGATTGCCTCTGCCAGTTTCCTTTTCTGTTCGGGTGTGCGTCCCTCCAGAAGATCAATTCTTACCGTTGGCATCTGCTTTCTAACCTCGTTCTAAGTCTCTGATTGTTGCCTAATAACTCTCATGGTAGTCCGAACACACCAAGAAAATTAGGGTTAAACGAACTCATGGGATTTTCGTGAATTGAGTCTCGATTATTCAGTAGCGCGCGCTTTCAAGTCAATCGACATGAAATCTTGAGTTTTCGCCTTCACCATACCCAGACTGCTGTTTTCTTCCTAACGCGCGCGCAAAATCATCGGCTTAGATTAAGTTTGAAGATTCCCGTTTAGTGATTAGATGGATGTGCGCTCTTCAGGGTGTTTGCCATTGTTGCCCCATCCGAGTCTCCTCAGTGTCCGTTCTGCTATTTCTGACAGATCCACCTTCAACAAGAGAAGTGTTATTGCTACGGTTAGAGCTATTGAAATGATTACCAGAACCTCTTGGCTTACATATCCGTTTAAGAATTGTTCACCAAACCCTCCAAAGAAAGCTCCTAAAACAGCTATTGAGAGCTTTCCAACGAAATAGGCCGATGCGAGTTTTGCAGGATTATATTTCATGAGGCCAAGCGGGATGATTACCGGATCATCGGGTATTGGAGTTGCCGCTGCGATGAAAACTGCCAGAGAAGCCCACCGTCTCGTCTTTAGGGCCGCTGTGTCTAATCGTCTTCTTCGTTCCTCGCTTACGTGTTTGCCGACGAAAAAGGAGACTGTGTAATGAATGAGTTTCGCGCAGGTCGCCCCTAAAGCTACTAGAATGCCTGTGCTCAGCGGGTCCGCGTTTACCAGTAGTGCTGCATTTGAGGCTATCAAAAAGCTTGACGGCGATGCAAAAGGGATCATGTTTATGCCAAAAGAAGCCAGCAGAACACCTAGTAATTCGATCAGTGACGCCATTCCAGCATTACTCTTGCGGCTAGCGTATCACACGCATATATTTATGTTTGAACCTTGCTAGCGCGCGGAATGTTTTCTAACGTGCGCGCTTCGCAGTCGCTCTAAGGCTTTCAAGCCAATGAAATCATTGCGCGCCAAAAATGAAGAGGGGTAACATGAAAGGGCGACTTCGATGACGCCTTTCTCAACGCTTTTTTCTTTCGAGAATTCGGAGGTAACCTGTCACACGCAAGAAATCTTTCACCCAAAGACGTGCTTGCAGTCTGGGCATCGAGGTCTTACAGAAGATAAACCAATAAGCTCAGGGGGTCTTGCTCCACCAGTCTCTGGGACCAACTGTGGCATAACCATTCTCTTACAGTTGGGGCAGTACCTCAACCTCTCTGGACTCGCCAAACCCTACACCTTCATTGTCTTTAGCCTGACTTATCCTTCTAATGTGCTGGCGCGCGCTTTGTCATATATTCATGCTTAAGTAACTTTGCATTCGTTGTTGCATGTCTTGGTAGGTGGGAAGCGCGCGCCAGCTCAGGAGTCTTTTTGTAGGAGCTTATCTACCTGTTGAGCCTCACCAAGGGATAGGGGACATATACAACTGGTAGCGCGCGATGTTGATCTGGATGACCTGGATTCGTCTGGCAACAACAGCCCTTCGGGGCTCTCCTTGTATCAGGGCGACAGTTTCCCTCCAAGCACCAGATGAGCTGTGGCATAGGATGAGCCTGTTTGCTGTAATCGGCCTAGAATCAACACGCCTAATCATGTATCAGAAGATTAAGGCTTGGAAAAGGTGGGAAATTATGCTGTCAATGGTGGGTTGAAATGAAGATTACTGACGAGGCCTTCGATGGAATGAAACGCACAGTAGACGAGATTAAGGGGATAAGTAGAACATATGCTCTGCTCCGGAAGATCAGTTCCATAAACGGTGCAAACATTAGTGGAGAGCTCTTAGACAGGGTTATGTACAGCTTCGAAACCCTGCCTCCTGCAGGGAAGGAGTTCTGGTGGTTCCTATTCTTTGGTCGAGACAGGAGGCAGATGATGCTGCTGGTGTACAGGAAATTTGGGAGAAGCATGGTCTTCAACGGCGAGGAGATTGTGCTCAAGACGATGGATCAAAGCACATTTCGAGCGGTGACGGCGGGCTGGATCTATGACGGGAAGGGAATGCACGATCTAGGAGTCACCAACCCCACAATAGTGACTAGCCCTAGAGAAAAAATGATAGCTTCTAAAATCTCAGACCGAAAGATAATCCTTGAGGGCAGTTTCCCAGAATACGAGCTGAAGATAGACGGCCTCGTCCATTTGAAGTTGACAGAGGGGGATTTTCCTGAAAATAGGTGTGCGCATGGGGTCTTCATTCCCCCATTCGGAGCAGGATGGGTCGATGTCTATTCAAACGCTGAGGGGAATGTTCTCGGAGAAAGGTTTGAGGGGATCGCTCACTTGCAGAAGGTCGTCGGGGTCATGCCGTATGGTTCTTTCCACTGGGCGAGAGTCGTCTTCCAAAACGGTTCCACGGTCTCATTCTTCTGCCTGAAAGGTGGGAAGGACTCAAAAATGTATTCCTACAGGTCCATGGACTTCTATGATCACGCAACCAAGAGGTACATCAGATTCAAGAAGCCTAGATTAATGATCTCAAAAGAGAAGGGGAAAACGCCCGTGTGGACTGTTGAGGGATGGGACGAGGATAATGAGCTTAGAGCAGTATTGGAGGCGTATTCAGAGAAACGGTTCATTATGAAGGGTGGCGGTTCCCAAGTTTACGTAGAATATGCTGTCACGCCTC
>JAPKYM010000192.1 GCA_026394315.1 Candidatus Bathyarchaeota archaeon
GGCGATGCGCTTCCTATAGCAAAAGAGATCGCTGCAGATGTGGGTCTAGGCGACAACGTGCTCAGAGCAGCAGACCTTAAAGAATTCATGAAGGAAAATGCGATAGAAGCGGCAGATAAGAGTGATGGGTTCGCCGAAATCTATCCTGAAGATAAGTACACTATAGTCAAAAGCCTCCAAGCCGCAAAGCACGTGGTCGGGATGACAGGCGACGGCGTGAACGATGCACCAGCGCTTAGGCAAGCGGAGGTGGGCATAGCTGTCAGTAACGCTACGGACGTAGCAAAGGGTGCTGCCAGCGTCGTGCTGATGAATGAAGGACTAATCAGCATAGTAGATTTGTTCAAGAATGGAAGAGTAATTTATGAAAGAATAACTGCATGGATTCTAAGCAAAATAGTCAGAACTCTACAGATAGCCACGTTTGTTGTTCTGTCCTACATTCTAACAGGGAATTACGTGGTGTCAGCCTTCGCGATAATACTGTATTTCTTTATGACCGATTTTGTGAAGATTGCATTGTCCACGGACAATCTGAACTGGTCCAGAAAACCTGATACTTGGGACATAATCGGTTTGGTGAAGGTGTCCTCAATACTTAGTGTGCTAGTTATCGTTGAATCGTTTGCTCTGCTTTATGTCGCACTCAACATCTTTCATCTGACCGTAGCTGACCAGACCCTTTTCACATTCACGTTCGAAATACTGTTCTACTCCGCAATGTTCTTAATATTCAATGTGAGAGAAAGAGGACACTTCTGGAACTCTAGGCCAAGCAGAACCCTGCTCATCGCAATAATACTGAGTATGATAGCCGCAATAGTGGTGACTACAGTTGGGCTTCCAGGATTCAAACCCATATCTCTAACTCAAACTCTTTTTGTGGTATCCTGCTCTGCTGCTTTCTCATTGTTGTTCAATGATCTAGTCAAGTTTCTCTTGGTGAAAAAAACAGAGATAAGATGGTAGTAGCGCGCCTTCCTCCATATCAGGCAGCTATAACGCAAAGATGCAAGGGATTTTATGGAACACGCTAGTAATTCTGGTCTCGAATAGGATCCGCTGGACTTCCGAGTTTGTTTGGTTCTTCTGGGAGCCTTCCGATCCAGAATAGGGCGATTGGTATGAGCCACAGATAGAATCGTAACGGAACGTTTTGGATTTCCCATTGCCAGAGTTGAGGAGCCATTGTTAGCAGGAAAAGAAGAGCCGAAAGTACCATCGAGTTTCTCACTCTTCTGTAAGGGGCTAAGAGTTCTGCCACTATGAGCTGTTTTTCTTCTACGGCCAGTTCATGGATGAAGAATGCTAATATGACGACCAGCGCAGCCATATCTGCCGCGAAAAAAACAGAAGCATATTCTACGACGACTGTTTCGTTTGTGTGCCCATACAATGTGACGAGGTTGAACAGGTAGGGCACAAGAGACACCGAGAACAACATTGCCACGTTAAGCATTCTGGTCGTCCTGTTCTCCATCGGAAGCACAGACATTATGCCGGTGTAACGTATCCAAACCGAAATCAGTATGAGAAAACTGAAAGTGAAGGCAAGCATATCACTTGCGAGGCCTGTCAACTGCGTCGGCGGTCTGGTGAGAAGCGAGTAAGCACTCAATGATAACGCCAGGCCAAATATCAAATCTGAAAGACTCTCAATGCGTGGTCGCGGACTAGACCGCCTATTGTTATCAGACAAGAGAATTCAACTCAGCTTCCAAATTGTAGCGCCTAGGCTAAAAAGGATTTTACCCTTCGAGTTGATTACAGAACTAGGGACACGCTATAAAAAGAAAGGATAGTTCATTTTTCTATCAACAAACCGAAAATGCGCGCTAGACGCGCTCATGTATGACCGCTATGAAAAGCTATTGTTTTGTTTTCATGTTTTCAGAATGTTGTGTGTCCAGCTTGCACTGCGGAACCTTTAAGAGAGTTATGAATATTTATTCATAATTATGCCTAGACCCAGAATCTGCCGACGAGTATGCTGCGAACCAGGCGTGACGTATTTCAAACCCAGAGGCATTCCAATGGCTTCCTTGGAAAGCGTTAGCCTGAGCGTAGATGAATTTGAGGCGATACGGTTGAAGGATCTCAAGGGATTGGAGCAGACAGAGGCGGCTGACAGTATGCGCATATCGCAACCAACATTTCACAGAGTGATAGAGGCGGCAAGAAAGAAGGTGGCAGATGCGTTGGTCAACGGCAAAGCAATACGAATAGAAGGAGGAGAATACACGTCGGACGCAAATAGAAAATTCAAATGCCTTGATTGCGGCCACGAATGGGAGGAACCGC
>JAPKYM010000135.1 GCA_026394315.1 Candidatus Bathyarchaeota archaeon
CCTCTTGTCTCAGTGGTCTGCCCCTTCAGGTATGGCTCTACTAATGCCATGCCCTCCTTCATGTTAACACCGGCCATTATCAGTTCTGAAAGGAAATAGTCGCCTTTCTCATATCTTTCTCCGACAATCTGCATTCCTTTGCCAAATCCCTCTCTGATAATTTCTTGAGGTGTTATCTGTTTCTGAAGGGCGTCCTCTATCGATCTCTTGAGAGTATCAGAATCAAGATCTCCGAGGTTCTTCGCAATATTCTCAAGCATTTCTTTCTTGTTCAGAGTCTCAACTTCATGCTGAATATGTTAGTTGACGCTATTCCGGATGTTCTTCCTTGATCAATCATCGTTAATATATCCTGTGATTTAGCGTTGCAGTGTATTGAGTTGTAGTGCGGAAAGAGTTAGCTCGCGATTTCGGTCTCTAGTTTCTGAATCATCTTTGAGAGCTCAGTCACTATCTTGCTGTTGTCGCTTTCCACAAATTGACCGCCGCACTTAGGACATCTGAAAGCAGACTCAATAGCATCCTCAAATGGAAGTCGGACATCGCCACATTTGCTGCAAAGGAAGAAACTATGGGCCTTTTCATATTCAAGTCTGGCTCTCAATTTATCGAGGGTTCTCCTCTTTCGACTACGGACGAATGCATCTAGTTGTTCGGGTTGAAGTTTCCAGTAGAAAATGTACCAGCCCGTCTTCTCGTCTCTGATTCTCGTACAAGAAATCAGAGTCTTATCATAGAGCTTGTATAGTACTTTTCTCACAATGTTGAGGCGAACTCCTGAATCGTTAGCGATGGCATCATCTGGGGCTTCTTTCAGTTTTGCCAGAGACTTCACTATCCTAACCGCGTCTTCTTCGCCGAGGAGGCTCGCCACTTTCATCATTTCATCGTCTAATAGTGACAAATATTGCACCCTAATTGACCAAATAGCGGAGCCGTAGAAGGCAATCCACCATCGTATCAGTTCTTGACTTAGTCTGCGTGTTCAAATATCATCTTCGGAGTCCGTGCCTCTTATGTGCTTCTATTATCTCTTCTCTTACAGGGCTCTGAGCCAGCTTTTTCAATATTTCAACAAATGCTGTGCCTGTTATTCGGAGATGATTCTCTTTCCACGGTTTGATGGGATGACTCTTAACTTTGCATTTCGAAATTCACGGCAGAGTTCTTCGCCGCCAAATAATTGGTGAAGAAAGATTGCCAGCGAGGATATTTCTGAATGTGGCTGGTTTCCAACCGCGACATTGAAGTCTGAGATATCTTCGTCGTAGAATTCTGATGGGACTTTTTGACTTCCCACCAAGACTAGAACGTCTTTCTTGGTTTTCTTGATTCTGTGAATGACATCACTTGTCTGAATATTTTCTCCGTATACAGTTAGGTGCACAGTTGTTCCCCCCTTCTTCTTCCAAGACCTGACATAGCTCCTCCATGGAACGTCCATTTCAAACTCAAATGAGCCACCCCATCTTCCAACAATTTTGTTGACAGTGCTTTCGATGGATTTGTCTTTTGTATCAGCCAACACAAGGCCTGAAGCTCCAAAAGCTCTTGCCGTCAGAGCCACATGACTTGTGACTCTAAGGTCTCTAGGTCTGTGTCCCCAACGCAGCACTACAACCTTCAAGTCAGACCCTTCTGAAGAAGTCACGGGCCCTGTCCAAATAATAGCTAATTACACCGTTTTCTTCTTGTACTGGATTACGTCTCCGAGGGTCAGTTCAGATTGATCCATCTTGCCGACTGGAATCTCGGGTTCCTTCCTGGGCAGAAGCAGTTTGATCCTAAGAACGTGTTCAAGCGTATGTGTCAGCCTCAGGTTTGGGGTCATCTTGCCTAACTCAATCTTCTGAATAATGGTGAGGCGTTCCTTGACTGCTTCGGCGAGATCTTGTTGAGACATCCTGTTCTTCTCTCTAGCTTTCTTAATGAGTTTGGGGCACTCTTCTGTGATCTCAAGTTCCTCAACCTCCCTTGGCAAGCGACTGACAGTTGGTTTGGTGGACTTTGGAGATCCCAAAGGTCTAGGCGTAGAAGCATTTTGTAAGGTCGGGGCGTCACCTTTGACGTCTGGTTCGCCCAGATTCGAGCATCTCATGCATGCGAGCAGCCTCGATCCCTCTATTACGATCCTCTTGGGAGGGCCATATATGGTGGAGCCACAGATCTCGCAGTTCAATCCAACTTTCACCCCTACGGAGGCAATGGAAGCTTAAATTCGGCGCGAGGCTATTAGCTTTGCGAGTTATGTATGGACAAGCCGGATCTCTGGGAGCTGAGGAAAATCAGAGCTGTAGCCGATTACCAACTAGGCAGATCCATGGGCAAAGTGCTGTTCCCTGAGGGGACAAAGATCTCAAGGTCACCAAGAACAGGCAAGATCCGACTGATCTTCTATCGAAAAAGGCTACTTGCAACCTTGAGGAGTAATGATGGTCTTTTGAGTCTGAGTACAGAGGGGGCAAGAAGGCTCTTGACAAAACTGGGGAAAAAAACCCCTATGAAAGCAATTGTTAGAGAAGGCTACGAAGACTTTGTCAGGATGGGAAGAAGCTTTTTCGCAAAGCACGTCTTAGAGGCTGACCCGGAAATTAGACCACAAAATGAGGTCATTGTGGTGGATGAGGGAGGTAAGCTTGTTGCTGTGGGGAAAGCTGTGCTGAGCGGTGAGGAGATGACTATGTTCAAGTTGGGCGTAGCAGTCAAAGTCAGGAAAGGTGTTGGAGTTATCGAGCATTAGTAGTGAGAATTCTTCTTATATATTCGAGATTTTCAAATCATAATCGTCAATTAAGGTGTTAGTATGCGTCATGATATGAACTCTTGCGTGCAAGTTTTTTGTATAATAGGAATATTCATTGTATGCGCAGCTGCTGCGCCGGCAGTAGAGAACTCAACTGGAAGAGGTATATTCACTAATGTTTCAGCTCTTTCTTATGCGCCAACAGTAGATGTTGCAACCGACCGTTCTACATATAATATAGGTGATACCGTTGTCGTAGCTGTCCAAGTCTCTGAAGAGGCTACAGTCACAGCATATATTGTGACGCCTTATGGAACCACGTACACCATTGATTTTGGCACCATCAGTTACGGAAGCTGGCACAGCGTCCCAGCGACTGGCTTAACCTCTACAACTGGAACATACACTATTCAGGTTAAAGGCTATTTTACAAGTTGGGGAACGACAGAGACCGCTTCGACGTACTTCTATGTACAAGGTCCACCATTCGATTTTAAGATATCCATCTCTCCAGCCTCTAATGCGGTAGAGCAAGGTGGAGCCGCCACTTTCCAGCTATCAGCACAATTTAGCGATCCGTACTATAGTGGAACCGTAATTAGTATTGATCAGGTGACGGGCTTAGGAGCCGGTATGAGTTGGCGACAAATTAGCGCGCGCGTCCTTTCTATTTCTACCTCTGAGAACACTCCAGTTGGAACTTATACAGTAATTGTGACAGAGTCAGCAGGAGGTCTCATTCGTCAAGCGAGTGCCACCTTAACAGTAGCGCCTAGCTTCGACTTTTCTGTCTCAATTTCACCAACAACCCAGACCGTCACCATTGGTGACAAGACCTCTTATACAGTGAATGCGGGTCTTGTAAGCGGAACCCCAGCTTCAGTCTCCCTTAGTATCTCCGGACTCTCAAACGATCTAGCCTACACATATTCTCCTCCAACAGGAACCCCACCCTTCACTTCAACCCTGACAATTGATGCCTCTGCAGCCACGTCTGAAGGAAGCGAAGCCATCACAGTCACAGCCTCAAGTGGTAAAGCATCAAGGACAGCTAAGGCAACCCTCGTAGTGAAGAAGGAAGACTTCACCTTGACTGCATCTCCCACCGCCGCAACCGTGAAGAAAGGCCAGAAAGCCTCCTTTACCCTTGATGTCAAGGCTATAGGGGGCTTCAATCAGCCCGTTACCTTCACAGTCTCAGGACTGCCGAGCGGCGCAAACCCGACGTTCACTGTCCCATCAGCGAAGCCCACGTTCAGATCAGACATGACAATAGACGTGTCAACACCAACACCCGTTGGCAATTACACGGTAACAATAGACGCTGCTGGTGGAGGCAAGACTCATTCCGTAACCGTCTCGTTAACTGTGGAGAAGAAGATCAGTAGCCTGGAGATATCTGTCGACCATGGGTTGCTCGGCGATGTAACGGTCTCAGGTCATCTAAAGCCGTCAGTAAAGAATGCTGAAGTCGCCCTGTCTTACCATGGGCCCAAAGGAAAGGAATTGACTCGCAAAGCTGGCGTTGACTCCGATGGCGCATTCAAAGATACGTTCTCGCCAGATCCGTCGGGCAACTGGACAGTCGCGGCAAAATGGCTCGGGAACGATGAATACGACGCCTCAGCAAGTCAGACAGAGTCATTCACTTCTCAGAAAGGAATCAACATGGAGACACTGCTATCTTTCCCTTACTTCATGATACCCCTAGTCCTAGCAGTGGTCATCGTCTCTAGACTCGCTATATTAGTACATAGACGTCGGGCAAAGTCCAGAATCGCTCACCCCACCGTGA
>JAPKYM010000209.1 GCA_026394315.1 Candidatus Bathyarchaeota archaeon
GAAGCGGCAGAGTGTTGTCTTTCCAGCTCCAGCTGGGCCTGTTACAAATATGATCTCGCCAGGCTTTATCTTGAGGTTAAGGTTGGTTATTGCAGGTTTCTCTGTCTTGCGATAAGTCCAGGTGACATCATTAATTTCTATTTCGAATTCTTTGGATTGAGACATATGATGAGCACTTCGAGATAAGAATGAGAAACAAAAAGAGGGGAGAGAATTTGTTTTCTTCTTGGCGGCTCTAGGTCAGTCTTTCTTCATCTTCTTATTTACGTACCAGAGAAGTGTCGCCATCACAACGAAGGCTATTATGAATCCAATGTATCGAGCTATATCAGGCATTTCAAGGACGAAGGGGCTGTGTATCAATGTTCTACACCTTTTTTGGGAACCATGTCCATCTTGGTTCCACGAAATCAGTAGCCGTAGCTAGGACAATTGTAGGTAGGACGACGTAGATCCAACCGAATATTGGGAAACCAGTTATCGAGGTGTAGTAGAATGCGCTCCAATAGCTTGGGAAAGACTCGATGACAGAGCTGAACCAGAAGCTGAACAATGAGATGTTTGCAACGAACCAACCAACGCTTTGATTAATGAAGAATACTATCAGTCCTAGAGCTTTGTTCTTCTGAACCAGTCGATATATCGGTTTGTATGTTGCTGCGGTGTATAATGGTGTTCCAAAGTACAACCAAGCCGCGATAGGGCCGAATCCAGCCATGGGAACCATGTCAAGAAAACCTACTATGCATCCTGCCCAAGGACCAGCCACCATCGCTGCGAGGGTGATTGCGAATCCTCCGATGTTTATTGTGCCACCGGGCCATGGTGTCGGTGCCCACAGTCCTATAGCTTCACATAGAAATGCTATGCCACCGATAACAGCTGTCAGAGCCACTTGACGCGTTGACATCAAGGGGATTCTTTTAGAGATTACCTGAGTCATCTAGGTCACTGGCCTGTAGTCTATGAGAAATATATTTATGACTTTGCTTTAGAACCGAGTCTGAATTCTACCTTTCAGATTTTCCCTTGCAAAGGGATCTAGGTATAGAAAAAAAGAGAGAGAAGAAGTTAGAGTCTACTTCTTCATTTTTTGTCTTAGACCTGCGACTACTGCTACGATGATAACAACGACGATCATGCCGATGAACCATGGAATTCCTCTCGCTACTTCCTCAGGCTTCTGAGCTAGAGCCATACCAACGAATTGAGCCGCAGTCAACAGGCAGAGAAGCAGAGTCGTTAGGTGCAAGTTCTTAATTGATTTCACTAAGAACCCTTCCTGTGAAGAAGAAGGTCAAGTCGGTTGCTATAAAAGACTTTTCAGCCATGGCACGTTTTTGGGCGAACACATAAATCGTAACTCAATTCGATTTGAATTCTCCCATGTGCTTAAATATCGCTGTGAAAATCACGAGTTCGTGTCATTATGAAGGTCACTGCTGAAGCTCATCCTATTCAAGGCCTGATCAAATACCACGGTCTACGAGATCCTACAAGAAGAACACCTTTCCATGACAGCATTTCGATATGTGCTGCCGCTATGAAAACAACCACCACTGTGGAGATAGGCAGTGGTCTAGTTGAAGATGAAATTAATGTGAATGGTACCCGCCTTGAGGGGAGGCCTAAAGATAGGGTTCTTTCTGTCCTGAATGAGTTGCGCCGCGTAAGTCATGCTGGGGATAAGCTGAGGATAGTTTCAGAGAATAGTATCAAACAGGGGAAAGGTCTGGGCTTCTCAGCATCAGGTTTTGCCGCCTTAGGTGTTGCGGCAGCAAAGGCTCTTGGCGTGTCGCTCGACTATGTGTCTCTATCAGAAATTGTCAGGCTGGGAGCTGGATCTGCCACAAGAAGCCTCGCCGGAGGCTACGCTTTGTGGTACGCAGACAAATATGGGCACTCTTACGCAGAACAAATTGCCCCCCCAGATGCATTAGATCTAGCAATGGTAATAGTACCCATTGCTTCAGATGTAAAGACAGATGAAGCCCACCAAGAGGTCCTTGGATCGCCTTTATTCGATTTGAGGTTGAAGAGAATCGGCGATATAGTTGAAACAATGAAGAGGGCTATCTACCTTCGCGATGTCTCATCAGTTGCAAGACTGGCTGAGGAGGATACTTTGAATCTTCACGCAACGACTATGACTGGAAAATATCATATGATCTTATGGGAACCCGAGACATTAAAAGTCATAAAGGAGGTCGTAGCTATGCGAGCCGAACAGATTTCGGCATGGTACTCGATAGACACAGGTCCCTCCGTCTTCATCAATACGTATACACGTAGTCTTGATGAAGTCTCTTCGCGAATAAGAGAAGCAGGCTTCGCCAATATTGTAACTAGCAAAGTAGGCGACAAGCCCAAGATTGTCGAAAATCATCTCTTTTGATTTCTTGCTAGGGCTTTAAATAATTGACACCAACTTACACCTACAATCCCAAATGTCGGTTGGATCCTTGAATGGGATCGCCATATTCTCCCAAGGCAAACAGCATGATCACGTGCGAGGTGTCGAATCAAGTAGTCGATCTTGGTTCCATAATCAGGATATCTGGGAGCCTATGGCCAGTTCACTTGGCCTTGGCATTCGTTCAAGTGAGTAAGGACGAAGGATCAACTTGGGAGAACCTTGCCATGGCTACAATTGAGAATGGCAACTACTCTTACCTATGGACACCGACTGCAGCTGGATCATATGTTCTACGAACCTTCTGGGCCGGAGATATGGACCACAAGAACATGACATCACTAGTTGTAAGAGTTGAAGTCAAGTAGTGTGAACAGTAATGCCTCAAAAAACACAACTGTATGAATATCATGAAAAGAACGGTAACCTCACACAATTCGCAGGCTTCACAATGCCCCTCTGGTATGACGGCACGGTCTCTGAGTGCCTAGCCGTCAGAAAGAGTGTCGGCATCTTCGACATTTCACACATGGGTAGAGTATTCGTGTCAGGTGCTGACGCCGAGAAATTCCTAAACAATCTCACAACCAACAATATCACCATGGTAAAGCCCGGCCATGCTCAGTACACACTCATCTGCAATAGAAACGGCGGGATCAAAGACGACCTCGTAGTCTTCAAATTCGAAGAAAAGCCCTATATTGTGATCTTCAACGCAGGAAACAGGGAGAAAGATTTCAACTGGTTTATGGACAACTCGAAAAACTACGATGTCAAGTTGCATGACGCATCCAATGAGATCGCTATGCTTTCCATCCAAGGCCCCAAAGCAGTACCCACAATACAGAAACTAACTGAAACCAACCTGTCTT
>JAPKYM010000347.1 GCA_026394315.1 Candidatus Bathyarchaeota archaeon
AAACTTACACAGCCAGGATTTGGAAATCCCATAGTAGATGTCTACGACATTGAAGAGGAGATCGGATTATGGTTTACAAAAGCCATAGCTAAGAGCCTCAAAAGCGTCAAGAAGAGGGTCGAGGCAGGAACCCCACTGAAAGAATCACTGTCCAAAGCAGTCGCAGGGTTAAAAGTGAGATCCGACCATGTGGAGAAGGCACTCACCAAAAGCAAACTCGAGGACAAACCCCTCAAAAAGTGGAATGACAAAGACATCAGACTCTTCGCGCAAGAAATCAGAATAGTCTCAAAGCCGACTGTGATAATGGCGAACAAGATGGACATCGCCAACGCAAGAGCCAACTATGAACGCATGACCGAAGAATTCAAAGGCTCCTTCGTAATTCCCGCCTGTGGCGAGGCAGAGCTTGCCCTGCGCAGAGCTGAGGAGAAAGGCTTCATCAGATACGTCCCAGGAGAAGAAAAATTCCACGTCATGGACGAGAGCAAACTGACAAAAGAACAGAAGTGGGCGCTCAACTACGTCCAAGAAAGAGT
This sequence comes from Candidatus Bathyarchaeota archaeon, assembly GCA_026394315.1. Classification (GTDB taxonomy): domain Archaea; phylum Thermoproteota; class Bathyarchaeia; order 40CM-2-53-6; family RBG-13-38-9; genus JAPKYM01. The sequence continues at coordinate 540 of JAPKYM010000347.1, forward strand.
CCTGACCAGATGGGTCAACACAGGGGTTCAATTCGCAATAAACATGTGCGTCTTCAAACTACTTAACATGAACACAATCTACCCAGTCGAGGATGCAAAGAGATACTCAGACCACGCAGGAAGGATCCTCCCCGACGCCTTCCTCATTCCCTACAGCGCGAACGTCAGAGATCTCGCTCGAGAGATACACACCGAACTGGAAAAGACCATGTTGTATGCCCTTGACGCAAGGACCGGCCTGCGGGTTCCGAACGAGTACATACTCAAAGACAGAGACGTCATAAACATCGTAGCCGCAGCAAGAAAGAAGTAGAAACACTCAGAGTGTTGGAACGACCTTCAGAAGATCCGCCTTAGTCACAATCCCTTTGATCTGTCCCTTCTTTGTAACCAAGACCGCTTGGCTGTACTGAAGGAGCGCAGATATAACCGTCACCGGCGCTTCCTCGTCAACAATCGGAAACGCCTCATCCATAATCGACTCAACAGAGAACCTCGAGAGTTCCTTAGGATCCCTCCCTCTCAATATCTGGTTCAGAACGGTCTTCTCGGTTATACTGCCCACCGCTCTGAGCCCGTCAAAGACTGGTAGTTGAGAGTAACCTGTCTCATTCATGGCCTTAGTAGCTTTGGAGACGGCGTCATCCTTCTGCACCCCAATCACATTGCCTTGAACTATCTCTCTAACCTTCATCTCACGCTTCTTCTCAAGACTTTCCAGAAGATCAAAAATCGCCTTCGTCTTAACATACGAAGGATTGATCCTGCCAGTCTCTATCTTCGCAATCATTGACTGGCTGACACCAACCATCCTGGCCAACTCCTTCTGGTTCAAACCCAGATTCTTGCGTCTTCTCTCTATCTCACCGAGTTGTGGAAGCATACCTGACTGATCCTCAGGACAGGATTTAATTCTTGATGATTATCAAGATCGCAAGAATTTAAGACAATCAAATGTCGAAAGAATGACTGTCAGGAATGATCAGATCTTGGAGCTCAAGAAAGTTCTTGCTGATTACAAGCTCGTCGACCTCAGTCTCCTCCTAGAGGAGGGAACTCCTTGCTACCTCCCTTACCATCATATGGTTTGGACCGACAGAAA
>JAPKYM010000003.1 GCA_026394315.1 Candidatus Bathyarchaeota archaeon
CGGTTGGAACGAATACTGTGCTGCCTCCTGGAAAGCTAAGTGCTAGTGTGGTACTTGGTCCACTCTGAACTGATGCATTAAGATTCACTGGCCCTTGAAAGCCGTCAACAGACTGAAGGAGAACTGAGTACCAAGCGAACTGGTTGACTGTGAAATCCACTGTCTGTGATTGAGGGCTTACTATCACATTGATGCTTGCTATTGCGTTGGCCTCTTGGATGAAGGGCTTATTTTCTAGTACCGTGCCCATCACTGAAACCAGTAGTACAACTGATATCAGAAGAGCGGATACTGAATTATTTCGTTTCATTTAGTTTTCCTCCTTATGTCGTTCGAGATACTCTGAGATGGCGATTTCCAGCTCTTGACTTTGCTTCTTCGTTGTTCCGTGCTTCTTGATTACTTGACCCAGAAATCTTTTCCATATCTTATCATCTATCTGCATAGTAGTTTTATGTTTTGGCATCAGAGTTTTTCCCCGTAAACTCGTAAAGCCGTCTTACCATATTTAATACTTCCTAGACATTTTTTGTTTATCAGTCACTACAGAATAAAAAACAGATGAAAATCTGCGATTCAGCACAAAAAGCTATGCATTTGGCCTCAGGAATCCCAAATCATACCGCCAACCATCTTTAAGCTTCATTGCAGAGGGTTTGAGCGCGCTCTGCCATAATACGTACATTTCTGTACTCGAAAGCTTAAAATAAAGTATGTGTAACCATAATTGTCCTAGCCAGCGGTACATTCTTCAAAACTCAGGGAAACGTGAGAGCCAATGAATCCAAACCATCCACCAATGCTTGACATCGCATCTCTAAGACCCCATGAACAAACCGACCCCATAAGACTTGAGGACCTGAAGAAACAGCTGAGAAACGACGGCTACCAAAGAGACCCCATAATAGTCGATGAAAAACATCTGATAGTGCTAGACGGACACCACAGGATACTCGCATTGAAAGCTCTCGGCTACCACAAGGTTGTCGCACACAAAATACGCTACGTCGACAACAATGAGATAACACTCAGAACATGGCATTCAGCAGTCAAGGGATCAAGATCCAGACTTCTCGATGCGCTCCAAAACTACTTGGAAGATCCGAAAGAACAGAATGAAAAGACAGAACACCCTATACTCATACTCAACGACAAGCAATACACCCTCAAAGCCAGCAGAAAGACCATAATGGATTCACTACTGGGAAGATTCAAGATAGAATACATTCCAGACGCTGAAACTGCAAGAGAGCTAGCCAAGAGAGATGATTACTCCGGAGCGATAGTATTCCAATCAATAGACAAAGGGGACGTCGTAAAAGCCGCTCTTTCAGGCTCAGTCCTACCGCCCAAGACCACCCAACACATAGTCCCTAACAAGCCGACAGACTGGTTCATACCACTTGAGATCCTAGGAAACGGCGTCGAAACAGAACCAACAAGAAAACGTTGAGGATCCTCAGAACCAAAAGTTCCCCGATAAGAGCCGAGGATATTCGACCGACATCAAGATTGTTCGAAAAACTCACTGATCTTCTTGATCTTCCGCTTCTGAAGCAATTGTGCGCATGCACGGGGTGTTAATTTTTTATACTCGAGCCCTAATGCCGCAAGAGTACCCTGAGCCCCAGACCTCAAACCAGGCGCCGCCACAATACCTCTCACAGCAACTCCAACCGTTTCATTAACCGCGTCAACGTAACGTTTCAGCTGAAGAACTGCATCTTTGCCTGCTGACTTCCTTTTCAACTCAACAACCACAACCCTTCCCTGAGCATCCTTACCATAGAAATCTATGAAGCCGGGATCGACCTTCCTCTCAAAATCTATGACTTCCAAGCCATCTTCCAACATGCTCGGGCGAGAAACTAAGGCGTCCCTCATCTGCTCCTCACTCACATACAGGACGAAATCCGCCCTATCCACTGGCTTGCACGATGTTACAAACATGAGATCATCATAAGCGATCTCCAGAGTTTCTCTCGGCTTAGGCCTTTGAGCACGAATACACAATAGGGAATCCTCCAGAGAGACGGAAAGCATACACCTTGGTGGCTGCCAGTTAACTGGTTCGTAACCCACGGGTCTATGAACCTGGACCGACCCATCTCCTTTCACAATAGTCGCCCTTTCACCCCAACCCAGACTGGAAGAGGCGCGGCCATGGTAGTGGCAACGACAGTTGCCAGAAATGATCACAAAGTCCCTTCTGCGAAAAGAATCTTGGAGAAGATCCTTGGCCTCCTTCAGATGCGGCTTGACCAGAAAAAGGAAACTTGATCGACTAGTTGGCGAGGGCTCCTGCATTCACCGAACCTCTTCCAGTGATCCTCGAAGCAGTTCTTGAAAAGGCTTTAATAGGATCCTGATTGTGCTCATTCATCGAATGTGATTGCTTTGGAACCATCCAAGAAACCAATCAACCTACTGGTTAAGAAGATACATCAGGAAGTCGCAGTCAAACTGAAGAATCACGTCGAGTATAGAGGCAGGATGGTAGACTGCGATAGCCACATGAACATCATTCTTGAAGGCGCTACAGAATACAAGAACGAACAACCTACTGCCAACTTTGGAAACATAATAGTCAGAGGTAATAACGTTCTTTACGTCTGCATAGACAAGCCTTGAAAAGGATTTACGAGACGCGAAGCTTGATCTCCCAGGTCTAGCGCGCACCGCCGCATAGGCTTAGAGAATAAGAGTCCTGCTTTTGCCTGTGACATAAGCAAGAACGTTGTCCAAGTCAGGTTCTGGGCCTGCCTTCCTCCTGAAACAGGCGAGGATGTTTAAGACGTCCCGTTTCAGGTAATCTTGAGCGTTGGGATGGTCCGTACTCACGCTTTGAGGCCAATCAATAATCAGTAATCTACCGTTAGGTTTTATCAGTATGTTGTACTCGCTCAAGTCAGAATGGATCAACCCTGCCTTTTGATGCGTCACTTTGATGTTTCGCAAGATCTCCCTCAGGATTGGCTTGGGGCCTCTCAGCTCGGCAAACTTCAGTTCAGTACCTTCTATCAGCCCCATCACAAGAACGTGTCTATTATGTGCGATAGGCTTGGGAACGCTCACACCTGCAGCATAAAGGGTTTCCAAGGAAGAGTACTCCTTCTCTGCCGAGAGACGGGACTGATACTGCCAAGAGATGTGGGGGCGGTCGGCAATGTATCCTCTCTTTCGATGAGTCTGCCTGAAGCTCACCCTGCCCAGCCTGTGGAATTTTATGGCGCGCCTCTTTCCTCCAGGACTTAGGGCGTCATAGACGTCTGCTTCCTTGCCTACCCCAAGGGATTTCCCGATCGCCTCCACGGCTCCAGAGAGAACCAGCGCTCTCAGGGCAAGAGCATCATAACCAAAAGTTGTCAATGAGTAGCCTTGATAACCCTGCTGATCTCCAGTAGACTTGGTCAGAAGCCGATCTCTGGATAGACTTCTAATTCTGAAGGTCACTTCATCGCTCCTCAGTCCTGAGAATTTGATCATCTCTTCAAGAGGGACATATTCGTGATGTTTCATCCGGAGTTCTATGGCTGAGAGAATCCCGAAGTCATCCTTTTCGAGAAGCCTGAATTTGTTGAGTAGTAGCAAGCAGAACTCGCCTGATTAGCACGGTAGAGGATGTTAAGTAACTTGCATCCCTAATATGTGATCATCATCGACAGAGTCCCATTATGGAGTGTTACGCTTTGCCTATCTCCAAGGTGACAAGCTTATCTAGGAAGGTTAG
>JAPKYM010000197.1 GCA_026394315.1 Candidatus Bathyarchaeota archaeon
CCGCCTACAGGAAGAACCTGGAGCAGCTCAACATATAACGGTAACAGTCAGGGTATTGTTGGTGCAACAGTCGCAGTCACCGCTCCGCAGAGAGCAGGAACCTGGTGTCTGAAGGCGCTGCTGGACTTTGCGCCCAAGGCAGGTTCACGGTTCCAGGAGGCTGTGGATCAACGTGGATTCTGCATCGAAGTACTCACAGTTGTGAGGCAAACCACCCCTACACCTACACCTACCCCTCCACCTGAAATTACTGCGGAGACCGACTGGGCCGTCGGCAAAGTCTGGATGATCCCAGAGCATCGAAGCCCCCTCTCAACAGTCCCATATATTAACGCGAATGAGAGCGCAACCTTCCACTGCATGGTCTACCTGAGCAGTATCGATGTGTCACCGCCAGAATACCAGGAATCAGTACTATCCTATGTTACGGCACAATTGATGTTTCTGCTGGATGGGTCTGTACGTAATGACCTGTTCCCACCAGTAACTCTCAGTGTAAAGATTGGGAAAGGCTTTGAATTCTCAACAAAGAACATCATTGGAAAAGACGGCGGACGCGTACACACCTTCGGCTTCAGAATATCCTCCTACTTCAGAGATCCTCAACCCAGAGATAATGAGAACAGCAGCCAATTCATCGTTGCAGGCCTCCCAAGCGCCAAGATAACATCTATAAAAGCTCCTAACATGACAACACCAGGCTCAACACTTGATATTGGTGTGGTTCTGGAGTGGTCTGCAACATTCGGCGCAGACCTCCAAGTCATACTGGTAGATCTTGGAAGCGACAACGGCACAGGAAAAACATTCGACAAGATGACCCGTGAAAAGCCGATATCCGGCGCATCCTCAGGAGACAAAGTGGCTTTCACCGTCACAGCACCCTCCACACCCATGATGTGGCATCTTAAAGCTGAAGCCTGGACCCGAGCTAAAGACTCAAAAATATGGCGGCACGACGACACAGACTGGACTGAAGACTTTACCATACGAATAATGTTGAAAGCCATCCCATACACCGTCACTAACGCCAAAGTCATAGGTGTAGGAGCCCCAGGCACCGTACTGCCAGGAAACACCTTCACAGTCTCAGCGATCATCGAGTATGAATTCTCAAACATGACAAACACAAGAATCACAGCAACCAGCTCCAGCAACCAGACCCAAGCAGTAACCGAAACCCTGTCAGGAACAGGACAGAAAACCTACACCCTCAAGATGACAGCCCCAGCATCCGGCTCCATGGACATTAAAGTTCAAGTGGAGTATCAAAGACCTGGAAACACGTCATGGCAACATGACAGCGACCAGTGGTACAAAACCCTCACAGTACACATCTTCACCGGAGCCAAAGGAGGCTTTCTCCCAGACTGGTGGAACCAACAAGTAGAGAAACCATTCAAAGACATCATACTAGACCCAATACGAAGACTACTAGGAATCTAAAACCTAAACCCAGTGGATCCAGATTGAAGATTAAGACACTTATTCTAATCGCGCGCGCGATAGCGCGCTTGACCGCTTATTCAGCGACAAGGATCCAGTAAAGAAGATGATGAAGGAGCGCTTCGCGCAATTCCCTGACTGGGATAACTTTTTTGAATGGTCGTATGGACGAAAGAGAGTGGAGAGAAGCTTTCCAAGAGTGTTGCTTAGTGGCAGGCTACTCTTCATCCGCTTCGAGCGGCTCAGTCTCTTCTTCTCTTAACCACTACAACTGCTGATACTGCTACGATGAGTCCTGCTAACGCCAGGAAAGGGGTAAGAACTCTAAGCTTATTGATGGGAGTGGTAATCCCACCTACTGGTGTGTAAACTTGATTAGATGTAAGTACGAATGGAGGAGGTTCAACATCTCCAAGTTGATTAAAACTCAAAAGGGAATTTTCGGTTCCAAGAGTTATTGGAGATATGCCTGCACGCAGGCAGTGAAAGGTTAGAACCAGAATTCTCGTATCCTCCGTCAAACCATAGCCAAAACCAATCGCATAGTATTCGAGTCCCACGAATCCAGGCAGTTCTTTCGGTTCCTCGGGATAGTCCATCGATTCGCCATCCCAACCCTGGGCATATCCTTTCTGATGGTCAACCAGCTCCATCATTTCAGGATCCCAATAAACAAGAAAAAGGATATAGTGTAGATAGTCTCCATTTGGGATGTCACGTATCCAGATCTCCACAGTAAATGTGCTGCTGACAGGAACATTCAGATTTTGTATTGGTGAACCATTCTGCTCAATATCCCAGTACGGACCATTCGCCATTACAGGTTATTTCAATCCTGAAGATACTAAAGACACAAGCAGAACTGCGGCAATAGAGGAAACAATCCCTCGCATAGCTCGACATCTATAATGCATATCCTAGATTGGCTAATATGGCTTATCGTCAAGATTCAAGTTAGAAAAGTGCGCGCTATTCCGATACTTCGGGTTCTTTCTTCTTTACTCTCGGAACGCTTCGGGTCTCATAAGTGTAAAGGTCGGTGGTGTGTTGATGCTCGTGCCAACA
>JAPKYM010000144.1 GCA_026394315.1 Candidatus Bathyarchaeota archaeon
GTGAACAATGCTGCGAAGTCAGGATCTACTGTTGATGTTTTCAATTCTCCTAAAGAGGCTGTTGCGGCGGCGGACATAGTCTACACGGATGTCTTCGTAAGCATGGGGCAGGAGGCAGAGAGAGATGAGAGATTACGAACATTCCTGCCGGAGTATCAGGTCAACTCTGAATTGATGCGTCTGGCAATCAGCAAAGCCATCTTCATGCATCCGCTTCCTTGCCGAAGAGGTGAGGAGGTCACAAGCGAAGTAATCGACGGCCCACAATCCTCAGTCTGGGACCAGGCCGAGAACAGACTGCACACTTCAAAGAGTCTGCTGAGTCTTCTTCTGTAGACTGCACGTAGAAAGTGAGCTCGAGGCAACCGCTTGACCGTTCTGATACTGGCTTCAAGGACAGATCCAGCTGCCATGAATATCGCTGAGAAACTCGTGACCAATTTCGGATTCAGATCCCAACTGGAAAGCGAAGGTAAAGCTGTCTTCGAAAAGGATGGAATCCTACTTCTCGAGATTAACCACGAAATCCTCTCCATAAGCGACTCAGACTTGGGATACCAAGCCGAAGCCATCATATGTGTATCACACCACAAAAGTGAGAGCGGAAGGCCCACGCTGACTGCTCACGCCCCGGGCAATACTGGGTGCAACGCACATCATGGAGGAAAAGCAAGAACGCTAGCATGGGTAGACTGTCGCAGGCTGAAATCAGCGCTGATTGAACTATCAAATTCCGCTGTACAACTCGGGCTTGAGTACGCGGTCTCACTTGAGGCCACCCATCACGGGCCAACTGAACTGGGAACATCGATACTCTTCGTGGAAATTGGCAGCACGGAGCAACAATGGCTTGATCCAAGAGCTGGCGAAGCTGCCGCATCCGCTGCACTAAGAGCTGCAACCGAACCGAAAAAGGCCAAGCCAGCAGTGGGCTTTGGCGGTGGTCATTACTCACCAAAACACACCTCCGCTGTACTCAGAACCGATAATGCCGTGGGCCACATACTCCCAGAGTATTTCTTCAATGAGTATGATCCACTTGTGGTGAAGCAGGCGTTTGAAAAGACCGTCGGTGGTTGCCGCACAGCCCTGATCGACTGGAAGGGTCTGAAATCGAATGCCCGAAAGAAACTGATATCAACATTAGAAAGTTTAGACATAGATCTCCTTAGAATATGAACCCCTTGCCTTCCTTGACTTACTTAACATTGGCCAGTAACTCGAGAGCGCGCGCTATGATTAATTACGCACCGAAACAAGCAAGTTTATCTGTTGCACTTCAGCTGTCTACCGTTGAAATTCATTAGGAGCAAGATAATCGAGTTAGAATTCATAACAACGAGGCTGGGCAATTGAATATAGGCCAATTCGTAGAATCAACAAAACGACTCATCCATGCCTCCTCTAAGCCAACAGGAGAAGAAGTCTGGCTGCTGCTCCGTATCTCTTTGATTGGAATAGGCATAATGGGCGGAATTGGATTCATGGTTAGGATACTTTTCCTGTTCTTAGGCTCAGGAGCAAACTCAGGAGCAACAGGATAGCTGTTCAGGGACTTGGGGGAAAAATCATTGATCTTTTCAATACGAACAACAGGTGGGCAAGAGAGAACAGTTGCAGAGATTCTTACGTCAAGAGCTGTTGTGAAGAAGCTGCCAATAT
>JAPKYM010000327.1 GCA_026394315.1 Candidatus Bathyarchaeota archaeon
AAGCTAGAATCCCACGGCTAAAGCCGTGGAAGTGTCAAATATCCACTTCTCAGTAACTTCACTTCCGCAGCCGTCGCAGAATCTTGATTCTTTCAGTAATTCTCGACCGCAGTATATGCAGAAGTTTGGAGGTTGAAGTTGCTCAGTTTTCATGCTGGTTATGCGGACTCTTCTGCCATCGATCTCAATCTTGAAGCGTTTGTCGCATTTCTCACGAACTGGGCATATGATACATTTCTTCTCAGGACATAACTTGCTACTCAGAATCTGGATAGATTCTTCCATCTCCCAAATAGGGATGCCCTTGCTTTGTGCAGCTTCGTACCAAACCTTTCTTGTAAGTGATCTTATGGGTTCGTCGTCAAGTTTTCCTTCAAAGAATTCGCCTTCAAATTTCAGTACTCCCGTGTAAAATGTGAAGACTGTGACATTTTTGTCGTTAAGGATTCCAAGGTTCTTTACGTCTTTGAGTTTCAGTAGCTTGTTGGCAGTCATAAGTTGCAGGTATCTGTTAACGAGTCTTTTCTCACTGGTTCCCAAGATTTCTTCAATCTTCTGCTGGATTTTGGATAGATCAGGGGGCTTGTCTGCAAGCCTTCTAGGATCTCCTGAGTAATTCTCAGTAAGTATCTTTGAGAGCATTCTCCATCTCTTCAAGGAGTCCTCGAGATCTGTCACTGCTAGTCCTGTAAGTGCTTTTGATAGTCCCTCGTCGCTTCTGGATAGTATTTGTTCTGCATCGAAGAACCAGGGTGACTCGCTGTAGAGTTGCTTGGCTCGGCTCCAAAGCACATCTGGCTTATCCTGTTCTAGCGCGAAGAGGTAGGTTAGGTATATAGCGTGCTCCTTTGAGCCTCTAATCATTCCTTGAGGCGGCTCGTAATCTGCGGGTTTGAAGTTCTTGAAGAGATCGCTGTTTGTTTTGTCCTGGAGGTGCAGGTCTGTAGCTATCTCTTTCGCTTTTTCCAGATCTATATTGAACGACTGCTTGTCGCTCATTGTGTTTCACGAGAGTCCGAGGAGTAGACTTTCTCTAGCAGTCTGATTTTAAGTCTTGTATACTACTTGGACTTTGGAGGTACTGACGTTTGCGCCCGAAGGATTTTTCTTCGGAGATACGGTAGTAAGTATGTTCAGCCGGTAGTAGCATCTTGTCAGTAGATCTGGATGATATTGATAGGCAGATTCTGAAGATTCTACAAGAGGATGCCAGGAAATCCTATGTGAGGATTGCCTGTCAGCTCAAGGTTACCGAAGGAACCGTCAGGTTTAGGATAAAGAGACTCCTGAAGGAAGGTGTGATAACTAGGTTCCTGGCCCTCATCGATCCGAGGAAGATCGGGCTGCCAGTCACAGCGATTGCAGTGCTCAAGGTAGATGCAGCGTCTCTAGATATTCTCTTCCAAAAACTCGTCTCCTTGCACGAATCACAACATGTTTTTCAGAGCACTGGGGAATATGATATCGTGGCTATCGTGCATACAGTTGATTTGAATCATCTTGGTGAATTGATAAATAGGATCAAATCGTTCAGTGGAGTCCAAAGTGCCTCGGTATCAGTGATAACGCGTCTAGTACGTGTTGAGCCGACACTGAAGTTATAGATGGGAGGATTCCAATGTTTTACGATATTCGTAAAGAAAGTGTTTGTTCTCTAACCTTTCCGTAAATCCTTATATGTAGAATGTGGTGACTTGAAGCATTCCTTCTCGGTCGATCACAATGCTCATCGACATAAAGGTTACTGGCAAAAAGGTGCTTGTCGTGGGAGGAGGCGAGGTCGGTGAGCGCAAGGTTCTGGCCCTCATACGAGAAGGCGCGTACGTGACCGTGGCTAGCAAGACTTTCACAGAACAGCTAGTGAAGCTGGGAAGAACCGACACGCTGATCCTCAAGAAACTGGGTAAGAATGCCTCTTCACAGGTCCTCAAGTCACTTCCCGAGTCTGACCTCGTGATTGCAGCCACAGACGATGAGCAGATGAATCAGAGGGTGGCTGAGAAAGCCAGGCTGGCCAAAATTCCAATCTGCGTTGTCGATAACCCGGAGATATGTGATTTCTATTTTCCCGCAACTACGGACTTTGGTAATCTCAAGATCGCCGTCTCAACAGGCGGAAGAAGCCCTGCAATGGCCAGCACTCTCAGAAGAAGGCTTGAGAAGGCGATTACTAATGAAGATATCCTTCAAGTTGAGCTTCAGAACTACGCAAGGAACTTGATGAGATCAGAAGACATGAACATTCAACTTCGAAAGAAGATCCTATACGGTATTATCAAGAATCGAAAGGTCTCTTCACTGCTTCGAAGAGGCAGACTAGAGGAAGCAGAGAGGATTGTAGGAGAGATCATTGAGTCAGCTTGACAAAGAAATAGGGCTGAAGCAGACCCTTATCAATCTGCGTTTCACCCACAAGAAAACTCCAGTGACGGTACTCGATGCCATAACCCTCAAGAATCCGAGAAAGGCAGCTCTCGAAATCCGGAAGAGAGCTAGCCTGAGTGAATGTGTACTACTTCAAACATGCAATCGAACAGAATTCTTCGCAGTCACCGAAAATGATCCTGAAGTTACCAAGCGAGCTATGATTGAGTATTGGCTCCACGAAACAGGAGTACCCAAGCAGGAATTCCAGAATCACATCGAGGAATCAATGGACGCTGAGGCGCTCAGACACTTATTCAGAATGGCTACAGGCCTCGAATCGATGCTCATTGGCGAAGACCAGATTCTGGGTCAAATTAGAGACACCTTCAATGAATCCAAGAACTGGGGTGTAGTGGGGCCTTTCCTTGAGAAGGCTTTAAACAAAGCCATCAGGGCCGGAGGAAGGATCAGAGCGAAGACCGGAATAAACAAGGGGGCGGTCTCTCTTGGTTCTGCGGCTGTGAAGATGACTGAGAGAATCCTTTCTGGCCTGGAAGGAAAAGAACTGATGATAATCGGTGCAGGAGAAACGGGAACCCTCGTGGGTAAGGCTCTGGCTGCAAGAAGGCACTCAGCCATCTACGTTGCCAACAGGACGTTCAATAGTGCGGTAAGACTCGCCAAGATCTTGGGCGGTACGACTGTTCACTATGACGAGATAGACGAGGTCCTGCCAAAGGTTGACGTGGTCTTCGTTGCAACATCTGCTCCACATATGACTTTGAAGAGAGATCAGGTTGCTCGTGCAATGACGAGAAAAAGGAAGAGTAAGAAGCTCCTCATATTCGATCTCTCACAACCGAGGAACGTTGAATCTAGAGTATCTTCCCTCAAAGGTGTGAGGCTGCTTGATATCGATGTTAATTTTTTCTCCCTTGGAATTTAAAGCGCGCACTTTAATAGCAGAGGATATTAGAGAACGGGAATTCCGGAAAGCCTGCAGATACCTCAGAGACATCGATGAAAGCCAGCGCCTGGTCGTGGAAAAACTGACAAGAGTCATCGTTGATAGGATACTACATAATCCATTATCCAACCTAAGGAAAGCCTCTGAAAACGGAGATGCAGAGCTGCCTAGGGTTGCCTGCATCCTCTTCAGTAAGGCTGAGGGAGGCGAGAATTGAATTGACATATCCACATGTGAGAATGCGCCGGCTGAGAAAAAACACAATGATAAGAGATCTCATCAGAGAGACTAAGCTAACGGTGAACGATTTTGTTTATCCAATGTTTATCAAAGAAGGAATTTCCAAGTCTGAACCTATAGACTCGATGCCAGGTCAGCATAGACATACTCCTAAGGATGCACTCAAAGAAATACAGATCCTTGTCTCCTTGGGAGTCCCCGCAGTGATACTTTTCGGTATTCCTCAGAAGAAGGATCCTTTCGGTTCTGCTGCTTACCAGAGTAATGGTGTGGTGCAGCAGGCCGTCAGAGAGATTAGGGCAGTCTATGGAGATCGAATAATAGTGATGACTGATGTATGTCTCTGTCAATACACGGATCATGGTCACTGCGGTGTCGCGGAGGGCGGGTCGATAATCAATGATCAGACACTTAGGTTTCTGACGAAAACGGCTTTGAGCCATGCGGAGGCTGGAGCCGACATAGTAGCTCCTTCAGCTATGATGGATGGGCAGGTCCAAGCCATCAGGTGTGGCCTTGACGAGGCTGGATATTTCGATGTTGCGATAATGGCTTACTCTGCAAAGCACGCCTCATGTTTCTACGGGCCTTTCCGAGATGCAGCTTATTCCAAGCCATCATTCGGCGACAGGAGGAGCTACCAGATGGACTACGCAAACCCCTTCGAGGCTTTGCGCGAGGTCGAACTCGACATCAAGGAGGGAGCCGACATTGTGATGGTCAAACCTGCACTCGCCTACCTTGACCTTATTCATCAAGTCAAATTGACTTTCAAGATGCCGACAGCAGCCTACAATGTCAGCGGAGAATATTCAATGATAAAAGCTGCTGCCAAGATGGGTTGGCTTGATGAGAAGTCAGCCGCACTTGAAGTGCTTACTGCGATCAAACGTGCAGGAGCCGATATAATACTTACCTATTTTACCAAGGAGGCTGCTGAATGGCTTCGAAGCTGAGTTCATCAGCTTTGTTCAAGAAAGCTTCAGGGTTAATACCTGGAGGCGTCAACAGTCCAGTAAGAAGCTTCAAGCCTTACCCATTCTTTACGGAGTATGCTAAAGGCTCAAAACTCCATGATGTTGACGGAAACAAGTACGTAGACTATTGCATGGCTTACGGAGCCATAATCTTCGGCCACAGCCACCCACCAGTCCTAGAAGCGGTAAAGAAACAGCTTGAATCTGGAACGGTTTATGGAACACCAACAGAAGCTGAGGTTGATCTGGCCCAGCTCATAACCGATCATGTGCCTTGTGCCGATATGGTGAGACTGGCAAACACTGGTGCCGAGGCCACCATGCATGCTATCAGACTGGCACGAGGATTCACTGGAAAGCCGAAACTGCTCAAGTTCGAGGGCTGCTACCATGGCGCACACGATAGCGTCCTTGTCAAGGCAGGCTCAGGAGCTACAACATTCGGAGTGCCCAATTCGCTGGGGATTCCTGAGAATACTGCCAAGAACACGGTAGTCCTGCCATACAATGACATCGAGACTCTGAAGCAGACAGCCGAGGATCTAGGAGACGACTTGGCCGCAATTATCGTCGAGCCGGCTATTGGTAACATGGGGGTAATTCTTCCGTCGGAAGCTTTCTTGACTGAACTCAAAAGAACTGCGGAGAAGTGCAGAGCTCTACTGATTTTTGACGAGGTCATAACAGGATTTAGACTCGCCCTTGGAGGGGCTGAGGAATACTACGGAGTCAGGCCGGACATCGTCACACTGGGCAAGGTTCTAGGAGGAGGTTTCCCCATATCAGCGGTCGTCGGCAAAAAAAAAGTCATGGAAAGCTTCTCACCAATAGGCGGAGTCTACGAGGCTGGAACTTTCAGTGGGAACCCGATCTCTGTCAGCGCTGCGATAGCAACATTAAGTGAACTTGAGAAGCAACGCTCCAGACTCTATAATAACCTCGAAGGGTCCACAAGTAAGCTGGTCAAGAATCTCAGAGAGCTGTTTACAGACAAGAACTTGCAGGTTCAAATCAACCAAGTCGCCTCAATGTTCACGATATTTTTCACGAATACTTATGTAACTGATTCAAAGAAAGCCCTCACATCTGACAAGACGAAATTCAACAGTTTCCACCAGTCCCTGCTGAGGAAGGGAGTATTCTTCCCTCCGTCTCAGTTCGAGACCTGTTTTGTCTCATCAGCTCACACTGAGGAGGATCTGGAGCATACTGTGGAAGCGGTTGCCTCTGCGCTTAATGAACTCTGAGGTTGAGAAGAACTGAAACTGACTGTTGGGACAAGAGGGAGTAGACTGTCCCTGGTTCAGACCGCTTCAGTTGTTGAATCTCTCAAGGAACGTCACAGCGGTATTGAGGTGGATACGAAAACTATTCAGACGACCGGAGACAGACTGGAGTCTGCGCCTCTAGAACAGATTTCTGGGAAAGGCGTTTTTGAGAAGGAGATTGACGAAGCAATAGTCAATGGTGAAGTAGATTTTGCAGTTCACAGCATGAAGGATGTTCCAGCAGATCAGCCTAAAGAATTGGTTATCGCTGCAGTTCCTAAGCGAGCATCGCCCAATGACGTGTTGATCTCAAGAATAGTCTCGAAGTTCGCTGATCTGCCTCAAGGTGCTACTGTTGGGACTAGCAGTCCGAGGAGGACAGCTGAAATACTCAGTGTAAGGCCTGACTTGAAGGTTCAACCTATACGAGGAAACATCGACACTAGATTACGTAAACTGGACTCAGGCAACTATGATGCTGTGATTCTAGCAGAAGCAGGCATAACAAGGCTAGGATTAGAGAGCAGGTTAGTTGAGCGTCTTCCAATTGAGGACTTCACACCTGCACCGGGACAAGGCTTCCTCGCTGTTGTGTCGCGAAGTGACAGAGAGGATGTCCTGCGAATACTGCAATCTGCTAATGATCCAGTATCCCAAGCTGAGTCGGTTGCAGAACGGGCCTTCATGAATGAGGTTGGCGGAGGCTGCAAGATCCCACTGGGAACATATGCTCAAGCTAATGGTCAGACCATTAAGCTTCTAGGCTCAGTAATATCACCTGAAGGTTCCAAGCGCATTAACGTCAGGGAACAGGGTGATTCGAAATTTCCAGAAACAGTCGGTAGGGCTGCGGCTCAACGGATACTAAGGATGGGCGCGGGAGAGATACTCAAGTCTTGGAAGTCTTGAGGACTAAAGCTTCCATTATGAAAACGGGTAGATGAAGTTTGAGCGCAAGAACAAGAACCACCAAGAAGTCAAAGACCGGTAAGGTGTATCTGGTAGGAGCTGGCCCAGGAGACTTGGGACTTCTCACCTTGAGAGGATTGGAACTACTCAAGAAGGCAGACGTTATAATCTACGATAGGCTCGTATCAAAGGCGATCCTAAGACAGATCCCATCTCGAAAAAGAACATTCTACGTTGGGAAATCATCTGACAAACATGAGGTTCCTCAAGAGCATATAAACAGACTCATGATTAGGGAAGCATCAAAAGGGAACGTTGTCGTCAGACTAAAGGGTGGAGACCCCTTCATCTTTGGACGTGGCGGCGAGGAAGCCCAAACACTTCGCCGAGCATCAATTCACTGTGAGATCGTGCCTGGCATATCTTCAGCTTCTGCGGTTCCAGCATACGCCGGCATTCCGCTGACTCATCGAAATTATTCCTCATCTGCATTGATCGTGACGGGGCATGAAGGATACAGAAAAGAGGGAAAACCAGTTGACTGGGAGAAGATTGCAGCCGCCGCTGATACAATAGTAGTTCTGATGGGCGTCTTATCACTGCCCTTGATTATTGAAGGGTTAATCAGAGGCGGCCGAAGCGGAGAGACCCCGGTTGCCATAATCGAAAATGGAACCACTCGGAAGCAACGCGTGACTGTCGGAAGATTATGTGATATTGTAAAGAAAGCGAAGCAGTTCAACGTGAAGCCTCCAGCAGTAATAGTCATCGGAGAAGTAGTCCAACTCAGAAATGAAATATCTTGGCTAAAGAGGTCCAGACTGTGAGTCTGCAGGGCAAAGTAGTGGCTGTAGTCAGGCCTCAAGATCAAGCTGAAGAATTCGCTGAAGAGATCAAGGCCCTAGGTGGGACTCCATATGTTGCCCCACTCATAGAGGTTAAACCTTCCAGCAAACCTGAAGGCCTTTACGAGCTTATCAGAAATGTTGTCTCTGGAAAAGCGAACATAATCATCTTCATGAGTCGGAATGGAGTTCGGCTGACCTTTGAAGCTACAAGAACTATCGGCCTTGCAAGATTCTTCAAAGCAGCTCTTGAGAGAATCATGGTGGTGGCGGTCGGACCAAAGACCCGAGGAGAACTCGAGGCTCTTGGCCTAGGCAGACTGGTAATGCCGGACGAGTACAGCTCTCAAGGCGTAGTCAAAATTCTCGAAAAGGTAGATTTGAGAAACAAGACAATAGCGATTCCAAGAGCTCAAGGGGTCGACAAGACCTTACGTCTTGCACTTGAAAAACTGGGCGCTAGAGTCATCGAGGCCGCGGCCTACGAGGTCTCTGAAACCAAAGATAAATCTCTGGTTAAGAGGTTCCTAGAAGACCTCGTAGATGGAAAGATAGATGTTGTAGCCTTCACAAGCCCTTCCACTGTGAGGAGCCTTCTGAAGAACGCTGAGAACTTATCACTGATGGATAAAGTTGAGGATAGACTGCGCCGCATCGTTATCGCATCCATCGGACCGATAACAAAGAAAGCCTTGGAGGATTCTGGTTTCAGCGCGCAGATTGTCCCTTCACGGTACACCGTTCCGGCACTAGCCAAGGAGATTGCTGATTACTTCCAGAAGAGGACTGACCAATCAGGATTCAACGAACTTGACGAGTTAGATCACAAGATACTCCATGTCTTACAGTATAGTTATCCGCTAGTCCCAAATCCTTGGGACTTCATAGCTGAAGAAATAGGGATAGACTCCCAAACCCTGATCTCCAAGGTTAAGCGACTGATCGATCTGGGAATCATTCGAAAGATTGGTCCATTTCCAGACCTGAAAAAGATTGGTTTCAAAGCATCAACATTGGTTGGAATCAAGGCACCGCAAGAGAAAATTGGCCTGATCACAGAGATACTTAACCGACTCAGCAGCGTCTCGCACAGCTATCTGAGAGAGCATCAGTATAATCTGTGGTTCACTGTAACAGCCAAAGATGCTCAAGAGATCCGAAGAATAGTTGCTCTTGTGAAGACGAGCGCCGGTCTTATGGACGAAGAGATCCTGAACCTTCCTGTAGTGAGGATGTTCAAGACTGATGTGAGGTTCAGTACGAAATGAAGCGCTCGACGTATGTCTTGGATGACTTGGACATGGCCATAATGGCGAGTCTGCAACGTGGAATAAAGATCATTGATCGGCCTTACAGTGAAATTGCTGAACAGCTCAGTTTAAGTCAGGAAGAGATCCTCTACAGAATCAGAACACTTCAGACCAATGGAATTATCAGAAGATATGGCGCCGCTGTAAGTCCGTCAAAAATGGGATTCAAGGCCAATGGGATGGTCGTCTGCAAAGTTCCCCGAAGTAGAGTTCCTTACGTTGGAAAAACTCTCTCACGCTTGAACGATGTGACTCATTGCTATGAGAGAAAAACAGTTCCAAAGATTTGGAGCTATAATCTCTTCTTCATGATTCACAGCTCTACAAGGAGATCAGCTGAGGAAGTCGTTGCCGCCCTTATGAAAAAACTGAGCATAACCAAGTATGAGATCCTCTTCAGCGTCAAGGAACTGAAGAAGACAAGCATACCTCTTCAGCAGGAAAGTGATTAACGATGATCAGATTCACTGAACTGCTTCACGGAGAAGGCACCGTCGCCAAGATTATTAAACATCGAGGAAAGGATCCCTCAGGCATTCCAAGTAGATACCTAGCCTTCTCTGAACAGAAGAGGCCCCTAATATTCTGGAATCTGACGAACAGATGCAACCTATCATGTTCGCAATGCTACATAAGTGCGGGAGGCCAGCAACTGAGTAATGAGCTTTCATCGAATGATTCAAGGAAGCTTGTTGATGAGGCAGCTGCTTGCCGGACACCACTTCTGATGCTGAGCGGCGGCGAACCGCTCGTCAGGCCTGACTTCTGGGATATTCTAGAGCACGCTCGCTCAAGGGATCTGCGAGTCGCCGTCAGCAGCAACGGAATCCTGATAACCAAGGACATTGCGCTGAGACTGAAAGAGGAACAGGTGGATTACGTTGGGATCTCTATTGATGGAGCCAATTCCTCTACACATGACAATTTAAGAGGCCAAAAGGGTAGTTTCGAGAGTTCTATAAGAGCTCTGAAGAACTGTACAGAATCAGGCATCAAATGCGGGGTCAGATTAACAGCCACCAAAGACAACTTCAAAGAGATCCCAGAGCTACTGTCTCTTACAAAAAGTCTGGGCATCCCAAGGTTCTGCCTATACTGGCTTGTACCAAGTGGCAGAGGAAAAAATCTGTATCAAAAAAGAAGACTTGACAAAGACGACATCGCTTGGGTGCTCGATCGGTTATACCAGTCCGCGTTGACTTTTGATCCAGAGACTATTGAGATCCTCAG
>JAPKYM010000187.1 GCA_026394315.1 Candidatus Bathyarchaeota archaeon
ACAAACCCAACTTTATCTCCAACTTTCAAGTTCAATCCTTCACGAAGTAGTGCTCTGGCAACCTCGACATGAGGTGCTTTTACTTCGTAGCTCTCAACAGGCTTGGTTAATGTCTTCCATATTGCAAGATCAGAGAGTCGAACCCTGCCAAGTCTTAGATCCCGGATGAACTCACGGAGATACATCACTGCATTCTGTGCGTCCTTTTCCTTCAATACAAGCTCCAAAACCTTCTCTTGAGCGGTCTTCGCGACATTAGACCAGTCTCCTCTGACAACCTCCAAGCCGACAATATCCAAGGTTCCATCTGGTAGAAGACCTGCATACTTCTTCTTTGCCTCTGTGAATAGGACTCTGCTGTAGACTTTGTTGACCGTGATCTCCATTTTCATCTCAGTCTCAACTTTTTCCAGAAGCCTCTTGACTTTGTATTGATCAAACTCGACGAAGATGGCATCTGTGTCTGCATAGATGAGGGAGAGATTCAGTCCCTCAGCAATTTTGAAGACCCCTCTCAATGTCGCTCTGCCATATGCCGCCGCTGCCTGTGCCACCTGAGGAACATACCATCGTGCTCCAACCCATCCAGCATATCCATAACAGGCATTTGTGATTACTTTGATGGCTTTCTCTCTCTCCTTCAGGACTCTGTGCTCAGAGCTGTTCGGATCAATCTGACTAAGCTTGTTTTTTGGTATACTCCGAATACTGATCAAATTCTCCAAGACGATCTTGTAGAAACCAGCAGGGCTCTTTCTGAATTTGAATCCGACTTCAGGTGCTGTCATCACTTTGCTCTTCGGAAGTTCATTTGAGTCTACGTAGGTATCTGGTGAGAGATTATGCAATATCATCAGATTCGGATACATTGAAGTGAAGTCAAGAACCGCAACATTGTCATGAATTCCGGGCTTGGGCTCCAGAACTATGGCCCCTTGATACGGAATGTAAGGTTGCTCAGTTCTTCTAGGGATCCGCTCCCCCAATTTGTGCGCTTGCATCATAAGATAAGAATCGACTTTGAAGCCTACCGCTGCAGCAGCGATCTGATCGAGAGGTAGACCAGTGAGGTTTGATGTTTGAATAACGGAATCGAGTAGAAGCCTGGCGACCCTGAGTGAAACTTTCGCTCTTCTTTTTGAATATTCGAGTAGTCTCTTGCGTTTCTCACGGTTTCTCCAAAGACTTCCCGTCTCAACGTCCAGGAATTCGTCTACCTCAGCCTTCTCGGCAATTTGGAGAAACTCAGCTATGCTGCCGAGAGTCTTGACTTTGACCTCTTGGATGTCTTCTGAAACATTCGCCACATCGATATTTGCTCTGCCTGTTACGGAAATGTGGCCATATAGGCTCCGATGAGGCTCAGAATTTGACCTATTTACTGCGAGCTTTATCTTGTGTATCTTTGAGCGTTCAATTAGATAGGGCCAATCGAATGAGTTCTGACCGTAACCTATTATGATGTCGGGATCAATTTTCTGGACTCGTGATACAATTTGTGTCAATATCTTCCGGTCGTCTTTTTCTTCAGAGACTAACTGTTCTGTTCGACCAGGTTCTGTGGCTAATGTTACTGTCAGAACGGGATCTCTCTTTTGGTCCGGGCTCCCTCTCTCTGATAGGCAGACGATGGACAGCGCTAGCATTTTCAGAGTTGGCGGTTCAAGCCTCTCGACATGCTCGGGTGGCTTCTTTGTTTCGTATGATTTTTCTACTTGCAGTCCTGATTCTGGTATTTCTGAAACGTCGATTCTGTACCAGCCAGACGGTCTGAAGTCATTCTCGATAATGTATCGTGTTGCTGGCCGAATATCGGCCTCGAGGTGGTCTCTGATGGAAGGTAGCTTACTTAGAAGCTTGGTGCATTTGTCTTCTTTTTCCGGAGTTGTACAGGTTATTCTGAGCGCTTCAATGGGCTTTCCAAAATACTTTCTGTTCGTTGACTCAACTCTGTCGATCTCTGTGTGTCTTCTCTGTATCTCTTCAATCATCTTGAGTGTATCTTTGGCATTCTCCCCTTTTTTGGGTAGCAGATAAAAGTAGGGCAGACTCTTTGCGACTACGAGTGTTGATCTTCCGTGCTGATCTTTGCCCCATAGTCTGATCTTGAGTTGATCCTCTTCAACTTCATGATTGATGTCGAGAAGCCAAAAGAGAATAGACGTCAAGTCGTTCAACTCGAAGTTCAGGAAATAGTACTCTTGGAGAATGTTACCTATGAAAGTTTGAGGCTGTAGACGATCGCTTCTTCCCCGTCTTCGTAATAGCCATCAATCTTCCCGGCCAGCTTGAAGCCGAGTCTTTCATACATTGTTCTTGCAACACTATTGCTGCCTCTTACTTCTAGAATTACTTCTTTGGCTCCACCCTCTCTGAAAATCTCAACTAGAGATTCACTGAGTCTCGGACCTACATGCCTTCGTCTCCAGCCTTTCCTTACGGCGATTGAGATTATGTGGGCTTGGCTATGGCGTATCTCGCCCACAGCGTAGCCAAGAACTAGGTCATTTGTCTCTGCCACCAGAAATGTGTCTGGGTGAAGGAGGGATAGCTCAGTCAAGTAATCGCTTGAGAAGGGATTTGAGAAACTTGCTTTTTCAATCTTGCAGATCTCCTCAATATGCCATGGCTGAACTCTTCTGATTCTGTAAGAATCCAATTTATCTTGTGTGCTGGTCGTTTCTGGCATTCCTTTGAACGCTTCCTTTCCAATTGCCGACCTTGTCCTCATTAAACAATCCTTAAATAGAAATCTTAGGATTCAGAGCGTACAAGGTACCTCGAAAGGTGAAAGGGCTCTGTCTGAGAAGAAAGCTGAACGCTGGGGGATAGCGAACATATACTCATCATTCAACAATACC
>JAPKYM010000343.1 GCA_026394315.1 Candidatus Bathyarchaeota archaeon
TGCGACTTTTCCCTGTCTCACAGCGGTTGTTCCGAGCTGAGGAGAAAACGGCTTGCCCGAAATCATATGTGTAGTTTCCGAGCAGTCTCCAATGGCATAGACATCGCTAATATTTGTTCGCATTTGAGTATCAACTTTTACGCATCCTGTCTTACCAACCTCAGCGCCTATCTGATTCAGCAGCTCGACTGCTGGTTTGATTCCGGCTGCAAGTATGACCATGTCAGCTTGAATTCTAGATCCGCCCACGGACACGCCTGTGACTTTCGTATTACCTATTATCTCATCTACTCCCTTGCCGACTATTACATCAATTCCATTCTTGGTCAGATGTTGATGAACTATTTTGGCCATGTCTGAATCTAGCATTTGCGGCAAGACTTGAGGAAGCAACTCTACCACAGTGACTTTCAGGTTTCGTTCCTTTAGGCCTGCTGCAACCTCGAGGCCTATCAAACCGGCTCCGATGATCACGGCCGACTTTGATTTCTCGATTTGTGAGTCTATAACCTCGCAATCAGCAATAGTTCTGACGACGTGTAAACCGAGTTTATCAGCGCCTTTTATGGGTGGTTTCACTGCTCTTGCTCCGGTAGCCACTATCAGACTGTCGTATTGCAAAGTGGTGGTGCCGCCATTCTTGTTTTGGACCTTGACCGATCTGTTCCTAGCATCTAGCTCTAAGGCCCTCGTCTCCAGGAGAAGATTGAGTTTCATCATCCTGTAGAAGTCTGGGGGGTACAAAATCAGGTTGTTAAATGCAGGGATCTCTCTACTCAGTACAAATGGCAGGCCACATCGCGAATAAGCTGCATGTTGTTCCTCTGTGACTAAACTTATCTCGGCTTCCCTGTCAAATTTCCTAGCTGATGCCGCAGCGCTAACGCCTGCAGCGCCCGCCCCAACTATGACGATCTTACGAGCCAAAGTCGATCCGTTCCTTGGGATGATGCTGCATCGTGTAACAAAACAAGTTAATAACAGCTTTGACGACTGCTGAGAAGGCTTTTAAGACAGAAATTAGTTTCTAGCTCAATACTCGACTTAGGGATGCAATTTTGATAATTACTGTCCACAAACCTGATGAAGAAATCCGTCAAATGACCGAGGGTCTAGGGAAGCTGTTCTTGGTAGGTTGCGGAACATGTGCAACAGAATGCAAAACGGGTGGTGAGGAAGAAGTCAAAGCGGCTAAAGCAAAGCTCGAACAAATGGGCAAGAAAGTGACAGGGTACGTAATTGTTGAGTCAGTATGCGACCAAAGACTCACAAGGTTAGACTTGAAGAAAAACCGTGCTGCAGTAGATGCTGCGGACGGTATCCTTGTCCTGTCCTGTGGCACAGCAACTCAAACGGTAGCAGACCAGTCAAAAAAGATCACGGTTCCCGGATGCAACACCCAGTTTATCGGCACTGTGGAGAGAATTGGAAGATACTTCGAAAGATGTAGAGCCTGCGGAGAGTGTGTCCTCTTCGAGACAGGGGGGATATGCCCAATTGCTCGATGTGGGAAAGGCTTACTGAATGGACCATGCGGCGGGCAAACGAAGGGTAAATGCGAAGTCGGTGGATGGAAGAATGATTGCGCTTGGGTTTTGATCTACAATAATCTGCGTGACAGCGGAAGGCTGGATCTCTTCAAGAAATACAGACCTCCGAAAGACTACTCCCAAATGGCTGCTGCAAGGGAAGTGATCTTCAGGTGAGAGAGGCATTCAGCGAGCTCGCCAGAGCTATACAAACAGGCAACTTCGTTTACACTGGTGAGATCGAGCCGCTGAAGACCACTAGTCTCGAAGAGACATTAGCAACTGCCAAGATACTAAAGGGGCATGTCATTGCAGCAAATGTCACGGACAACCCAACCGCTTTTGCCTATATGAATGCGCTTATCCCATCATACGTGATTCAGAAAGAGGTGGGACTGGAAGCAGTCTACCAAGTGACCGTTAGGGACAGAAACAGGCTCGCCATTACAGCAGATCTGTTGGCCGCAAGTGCGTTAGGCATAAAGAATGTACTTGCGCTGAGTGGCGACCACACAACTGTAGGTGATGATCCCAGAACCAAGCCCGTATATGACTTGGACTCTACCGCTTTGGTAGAACTGTTAAGAAAAATGGTTGATGAGGGGACCGATCTTAAGGGGAACAAGATTGCCAACCCGCCGAAGTTCAACATTGGAGTTGCGGGAAACCCTAATGCAGATCCAATTGAACCAGAGATACTGAAGATAGAGCGGAAAATAAAACTTGGAGCAGACTTCATTCAAACCCAAGCGGTGTATGATCCCGAACTTGCGAAGCGCTTTGTCAAGGAAGTCTCTCACCTTAACGTTCCAGTATTGGTGGGCATGGCCCCATTCAAATCCACGGGCATGATGGAATGGATGGTCAAGTACGTTCCGGGGATACTAGTCCCAGAAGAGATACAGAACCGTCTTAGAGTCGCCAAGGAGAAGGGAGGTAAGGAGGCTTTCCTAAGCGAGAACGTGGAGATTTTCGGTGAGCTGATAAAACAGATACGAAAATCAACTAGCATTCAGGGAATCCACATAATGACAATAGGTTTCGAATGGGTAGTGCCGAAGATAATCGAAAGGTCTAAGCAGTAATTTGTACACGATAACCTCTTCATGAAGCGTGTACTGTTCAGCGTTCTTACTCAGTCCAAACAGCTTCTAGAATCTTGAGCGCGAAAGTTCCTTTTCAATTCGGATGAATCTGCCAGTTTGAGGTTTTATAAGAATTTCAGGGGTTCGAGAGATTGAAAGTTGCAGTGGTCGGGAAAGGTGGAGTTGGAAAGACCTTTGTTTCGGGAACCTTGGCTAAGCTGATCAAGAAGTCCAATCCCGAAGAGACAGTCATTGCCATAGATGCGGATCCATCTATGAACCTCTACATAGAGTTGGGAGTGGATCAGGAAACTGTCAAGAAGATTACGCCTTTGTGTGAAGATGCGCCGCTAGTGAAAGATATCGTAGGGATCGGCGGCGGAACCGCTGAGAACCTCATTATGAATCTAAATCCCAACGTCGAAGGGTTGATCGAACGATATGCTATCGAGAGCCCTGATGGTGTGAGACTTTTGATAATGGGCACCGTTAGAAGCGCGGGTCAAGGATGCATGTGCCCGGCTAACACTCTGCTGAGAGCTCTGTTGAGACATGTATTTGTCAGGGTGAGAGGATCTGTCGTCATCGACATGGAGGCTGGGTTTGAACATCTGGGTCGTGGAACAATTCAATATGTTGATGGGGTTCTGAATATTATTGAGCCTTCAATGCAATCGATCGAGACATCGCTTAAGATATGTCGTCTGGCACTGGAACTGGGAATAAGGAATCATGTCTTTGTTGCGAACAAGGTGGCAGACAAGGCTGAAGAGGAGTTTATCAAGAGTGCCTTGTCCGATCATCAGCAACATCTGAATTTCACATTGCCATATGACAATTGTATAAAGCAGCTCAGCATGAGAAGTAGGGTCAATCATGATGAGCTGTGGAAGAGTTCCAAAGCGGTAAGGGCGATTGAGGAACTCCGTTCGCAACTGAAGAACTAGGAGTACTTAGATGCCGGACTGCTTCTGAACTACGCTAACGAATGAGTTTCTCTAGTTCTCGTTTAGGTCTTAGATGCCTTCGGCGACCGTCATAGTCAAGGTGCTTCTAACATCGGTGAGCCTTCGAATCTTGAATGTAACTATTTCTTTCAGCTTCTCCATACTGTCCGCTTCAACCTTGGCTATGATGTCATACACTCCGTACACGAAATGTGCTTCCTTCACGCTGGCGATACTTCTAAGTTCTTTCAGAATCCCTTCTTCTTTTCCAAGCTCTGCGTTAATAAGAACAAAGGCGGTAGCCATGATCTATCAATCTAGAATATTGACACAATCTCATATTTATAACTAGAGGATTAGTGCGTTCACATCTTCTCGCTCAGCTCTATGCCGAGTACTCTCGTGCAGTTTCGAATGACTATTTGAACACTCTCAACAAGGGAGGCTCTAGAATCCTTGAGAGCTGCATCCTTAAGATGGGAGACATCAACCCGCTCATAGTACTCGTGAAACTGCTTAGTTAATTGATTAGCATACCCGGCTAGGTCGTCGGGTCTAAGTCTGTCGGCAGCTTCGGAAAAGACACTCGGGAACCTAGCTAGAGTCAAGACGAGACGCTTGTCCAAGGGATCATTCAACGTCGAATAATCGGGGTTCTGGCTAGTTGTTCCAGCTTTCTTCAATATCCCGCGAGCACGTGTATATCCATAGTTTATGAATGGGGCGCTGTTTGCCTCCAGGTTCAATACTCTGTCCCAAGAGAATTCGACTTCACGTGATGGCGCCACTGCGAGTAATGTGTACTTAACCGCCCCAACGCCAATGGTGCCCGCCAGGGCTTGTTTTTCCTCTGGAGGGAGGCCCGGATTCCGCTTCTCAATCTCGAGGTAAGCTCTTTTTATTGCTTCGTCAACCACGTCGTCCAGAGCTATAATTCTCCCTCTGCGACTTGACATGCGTTCTCTAGGGAATTTCACCAATCCGAATGTGAAATGTCTCTGTTTCTCAGCCAATTTCTTCTGACCCAGGATCGCGAGGGCTACACGAACATGCAACTGTTCGTGCAATTGTTCCATTCCAACGACATTGATGACTAGACTGTGGTTGTCAAACTTGGAAAGGCTGTATGCTATGTCGCGGGCAATATACAAGGTCGTGCCATCGGATCTTGTCAGTGATACAGGAGGCAACACATAATCCTCGCCGATATTGAGAAGTTGACGAATTCCGAGTTCCTCGACCGCCAATCCTGAGTCGAGCTTAAGCGCACCATCTTGTTTTTCCGCATATTTGGTCTTGAGCAAAGTGTCGAGCACTTCTGAGACCTCGCCAGACCAGAGAAGGTCACTCTCCCAATCCCAAGCGTCGAAGCCAATGTCTAGCTTTGAAAATGTCTGCTTGAACCCGTTGATACAGAGCTCACTAACACGTCTGAACAGTCTCACTGCAGATTCTTCTTGGGCCTCATATTCTCGCAGAAGATCGCTTATCATGGTGTCGGAATCCGGATCGAGG
The DNA here is from genome assembly GCA_026394315.1 of Candidatus Bathyarchaeota archaeon. Classification (GTDB taxonomy): domain Archaea; phylum Thermoproteota; class Bathyarchaeia; order 40CM-2-53-6; family RBG-13-38-9; genus JAPKYM01. Next base: position 5,077 of record JAPKYM010000343.1, read on the forward strand.
TTAATTTCTTTTCTTAACTGTTCGAAAAGGTCAGGGTAATGGTTCTGAAGCTCTAGTGCGTTTGCTACCCATTCATTGAGTCTCTCTTGAGTGTCTTGTCTCTCCTGCTCTTTGTTCTCAACCGATGTTAGGGCTTTCAGTCTTCTCTTAAGAGACTGGATCTCAACAAGGCAGGAGGTTATACTATAGACCTCTCCTATGTAGCGATCGGGCTTAGTCCTAGCCTCGGGCTGGCCGAGTTTCTGATAGCCGTAGGCGACAATCGCGCTCTGTCTTCCGGCGTCGTTGACATAGAAGTGAACTTCGACTTTATGCCCTCTGGCTCTAAGGATCCTTGCTATGGCATCACCCAGTATGGAATTCCGCGCTTGGCCAATGTGGATAGAATGGACCGGGTTTATGCTGCTGTGCTCCAGCAGGATCTCTTCTGGAGTCTCGGTTCTCGGAAATCCGTAGTTATCTCTGAGGGTTCTGATCGAATGTAGCGTGAGCTCGTTTACTTTTCTGTAATTGAGTTTGACATTGAGGTACCCTGCTCCTGCGGGCGCAATTGATTCTACGATGCTGTCATCATCCAGCTTTGCCGCGCCTGCAATTTCTTCGGCGATGTTTTTCGCAGGGACACCAATGATCTTGGATATCTGAAAGCAGACCACTGTAGAGAGATCGCCCAGTTGAGGAGAAGGCGGCTCTTCGAATTTGACGTCTGTGTCTTGGAACTCTGGGTACCTTTCGGCAAGGGTACGTCGTAACAAGCCCCTACATTCAGATACGATAGCCTCGTAGGGATCCTCACAGGGTCGGGGTTTAGGATTGTCTTGAGGCATGTCTGGATCAGACTCGATTGCGAATTGACGGCTTTATT
>JAPKYM010000220.1 GCA_026394315.1 Candidatus Bathyarchaeota archaeon
GCTGTCTTCTTCTGGATTATCTTGAAGTAAAGTCTCGGTGTGACTTTGGTGTACCGGTGGGTTACGAAGTACCCATCATCTCTGCCACTTTGTTCGCACAGAATATCCATTCGCTCTCCTTCTATCGTCTGTTTGATTGCATTGACCATAATTGCGTACATCTCTCCCGGTTGTGACGTGTCCCACGCTAGTTCGCCTAAGACCTCTCTGTGGAACATTCCTGCCAACAGCGCCTGGGCATCACCATATTTGGCCCTGACAGTGGGCAAACCTCTGCGCAACTCGCCGTGATCGATTAGGTCATCCATAATAAGTGAGTAGTTGTGTATGAGTTCGATCATGGCCGCGGGAAGAAGCGCATCTTCTATCTTGCCAACACAAGCTTGACAGCACAGGATTGTCAGCGCAGGCCTGACACGTTTTCCACCAGACTTGACTTGGTGTTGGACTATTGGAAGGAAATCCTTGTCGACATTTTTCCCGAGATACTCTCTCATAATGGGATTGACGGCTTTGCTTGTCTCACCTAGAATCTTCATTATTGCCAAACTCTTCACCAGAGATGATGCCTCATAAATCGATCAATTAGAACCCCAGACATTTCTAGCGCACCCTTTTTCGATCTGATGCCCTGTAGCAAAGATCATGCTACAACGGGATCTGAGATAAAACGCGTACATTGAATCGACTTACCCCGGAGCAATTTCGTTAGGTTATCTGGTTTCTTGAGATTGATTATGGTTACTTCTCCGCCGCGAGTAATCAACGCTTCGGATTCCCTAATCTTTCCCAACATTCCTTTGGTCACATCAGTTGTTGTTGACTCCCCGATGCAACTCATCTGTTTGCCTAGAGTTCTGGGGGTTATTGTCTTTATCAACTTTGCACTAGGATTCTTCTTTGGATCTGAATCGAACACCCCGTCGACATCACATCCGAAGATGACTCTTTTTGCATCCAACTTGTCAGCCATGTGGACTGCTATTTGATCCCCTGAAACTATGCTGAACCCCATTTTCAGATCGGCTACAACATCTCCGCTGCACATGGGAACTAGCCCAAGATCAAGCATAATCCTGAAGGGCTCAAGGTCCACTCTGATGAGCCTGCCGGCCTCGGCGATCATGCAGCTGGAAGAAAGAAAAGGGACAACGGGTACGCCCCTCTCAGCAAGTATCTCAGCAATCATCAAGGTCAATGAAAGCATAGAACGCTTTGTTTCAGTGACCCCTCTCAGCTGACTGCTATTTACGTATCCTTTGTGTAGGTTGTACTTCTTCGCAATTGGGTGCCCGAAGCTTCCAGCTCCATGAACCAGAAGCAACTTGGTCCTAACTTTGGCTAGCTCTTTGGCGATTTCTTCCAAGAGAAGTCTGTTAAGCGAAGCCTTACTGCCCTTTTCAGTTATTACCGATCCGCCTAGTTTCAAGATGACTAGTTCATCGAGGTTTCTTTTGTCTATCGGTTGATTCAACGTCACAAGTACTCGCCTGCGCACCATAGACTAGGGAGCATTGAATGATCATCCTAACTCGAAGCGTTTGGCAAGCCAAGAGCCCGCGCGTCCCGACTTCTTGAACCCTTATTGAAACGAATTCCTTAGATTCTCGACCTGAGAAGACCGCGCCCTCTCTTCCCCGAAGAGGTCAGTCCTCGGTATACCCTTCCGGTGTGGGGTCCGCTTCTGACCTCACGACGGACGGGAGTAGCAGCTTTCGACAATTCCGGTATACTTTTTCCAGTGCTTTTGAGCCATTCGTGTAGGCCATCAACATTTTTCTGATGCTTTGTCTTCCTGTGCACATCCGCCGCTATGCCCAAACGTCTTGCAACGCTTGTTGAGAGCCCGACTTCGCTGAGTTCACCAACTGAGAACCCTCTTCCAATACCCATCTTGTCTTTGGGGCCGTCT
>JAPKYM010000092.1 GCA_026394315.1 Candidatus Bathyarchaeota archaeon
TCTCCAATCCATGATTCGTTCTTATCACTTAATTGCCACCGGTTCCTTGTGGCGTAACTAGTTTTGACCTGAATCAAAGCAGTTTTGTTTGACTTAACGTTGGCTACCAGCAAGTCCACCAGTTTTGTGTATTCCGAAGTCATTAAGGTAACGTAGCCTCGCCTCGATAATTCGGCAGCGACGTAATGTGTTCCAGCTATGCCTTTGAGTGACTTGTCAACTACCTTTGTTGACTTAGACAAGTTCATCATTGACTACAATTACAGACGTTGTCTCTTCCATCTTTCCCTTGTCAAAAAATAGGTCTTAAAACCAAAAGCGAAACCATTGTAGCCACTTTCAAATACTATATTCTATCTTCACATGCACGTTTCAATTGTCTCGCGTTGCCTAGGCTGGAGGCAGGATTCTCTTCACGTTTCCGTCGGGGCTTTGGATGAGGACTTGGTGCTGTATTCCTTCAGGTGCCTGGCCGCCTGATCCAGAAGTCGGGTGTCCCTTTCCAGCTTCTCAAACTGCCTGTACGCAGCTGAGAGACCTTTCATCTCAGTGTTGTATTCTGCAATGAAATATGTGTCTACCAAGGAAGAACAGGCGACTGTCCGTAGAGCTCTCGCCAGGGATCCGCGGCTGCAGGGTGAGGTTTCAGAGTGGCCAGTCGTCAAGAAAATTAGGATGCTCAACGACAAATATCCGGTAGTCCACTAGGGGATCCCTTGAAAACGCCATGCATCATCCAGAAAGAACCTTGACTTTTCCTTGATGCGTCCGTAATGATGACCCACATTTCTTCTTGATTATCTTTTGAGTGCACACCATTTCCAGCTCACATTTCACAGTAGGGGCAGTAAGGACTCCTTTCATATCAAAAATCGCCAGTAGGGAGACGGTTCGACCTGCGTCGAGGAGAAGAGGAAGACGCTTCTCAGACTCAGACAGCGACGCAGGCAGCGGGTAGGAAGCCTCAATCCGTCGATCCTGCAAGATCAAAAGAACACCGTCGAATGACTGGCCGTCCGATTTAGCCTTCAATCTCAGAGATTTTATTGAGGTTGCCCTGGTTCCCGTATTGTCAATATCAAGGCGCATCACTACGTGGTCGGGCTCACTTCCGCCATGATTGCATGCCTCAATAGAGAGGCTTACCCGAGGCCCTTCGCGATACTTTGAGACAATAAGATAGATTCCTGATAGCAGACCACTGATCGATCCTGCAGTAGCAACTACCGAACCTGCAGCCAAGATATAGGGCCATAACTCTTGTAGGCTCAAATCTAGGTTCTGACCCCCCTGTAGGACTTGCCTGACCGCTAGATATACTGATTGTCACTCCGACCTTTCAGTTTCAATAATCCTTCTTCCTCTTGGGCAGCCTATCAATCAATTCATCCAGGATCCGCGGCTGCAGGGTGAGGTTGCAGAATGGCCAGCAGTGAAGAAGATTAAAAGCCTCCTCGAGAAACGACCGTAGAGCCCTCAACCGGCAGGCCCTGGCGATGAAGCAGTCTATGTCATTGATAGCTGAGGATATGGAGAAGCCATTAGGGAAAGAATCCCAAGAAAAGAAATGCCGGGCACAATGCCTGAGACAGCCAGAGTAATCCTAGGAAATATCCGACATCTCAGACAAAGGAATAAACAAGATCCTGATCTTCCTTAGTTCTGTGGTCTTCTCGATACGTGTTACTGAAGGGACATAACGGGCTCCAGTATGGCCGCGTTGTCAGCATCCGTTACATAATTGTTAAAGATTTCTGGCATTCCAGTGAAGCAAGTATCTTTCATGGAAAGTACTTTGATGTCGACTATGCGCTGAATCTGATTCATTTCTGTCATGGGTTCATGTTTCCTTTGATAGAAACGACGATAATTACTGACCAATTCTTCATTTTCCATTTCCACTAGGTGTCCTGCTTCATAAGAGGGGAAATAGTAAGCATTGCTCCACCTCAAGAATGGAACCATCATTGTGAGATGTAGCACCTCTTGCAGGAATTTGGAACGCTTCTCAATTACATCAGCCAAAATCCGCTCGTAGAGTTCTGGCGGCTGTACTTCAGCAGCCTTTAGCTTAGCCACCTCGCCGCCCGGAACATACTTGTCTTTCTCCCTTTTCACGAAGCCTAGATCCTCCAAAACAGTGAAGTATCTACGTGCTCTATCTCCCTCTCCTCCAGCAAGACGTCGGCCTAAATCAATGGGAGAAACCGAACCGTTCTTTTCCAAGAATATCAGAATTTTCCTGAGCGGAATCATCGCCATGTTGACCTCGGGCACATAAACGAGTCTTTTGTAAAGATAGGGGAGGAGTAGCTGCTGAGATCTGTCTATAATCGAGAAATAGAGTTCTCTCACATGTCTAGCGAACTCTCTTCTAGTAGGCCCCACAAAACGATAACTGCGACGTTGTGTGCGCTCCCATTTGAAACATCCAACATTATTGAGATTTACGGTTCTCAGAGTTGAGCCTTCTTCGCCGTGGTCTATGATTCCTTCCTGTATTAGTATCCCAATATTTGCAGTTGACGATTCGCGATCTACGGAGGACAAATATACATAGGGACTAATGTTGCGCCGAGCATAAAGAAGAGCCTGCCGACTTGGATCTGTTGCTAAGTTCCTGATCCTCATATAGGCCACGCTTCCTCTATCACTTTGAATATGAATCGAGTTGGGTTGATATTATGCTTTCGTTTGTGGAGGGTAAACTTCGACTTACCCAGAACATCCATGATGAAAAACTGGCTTTCTCCCAGTACTGAAGAATCCGGGGAGTTGGAACTATATAAGCTCCTTTTGGCAGTCCTTGCTGATTGCTTTGTTGCTGCATTTTTCGGCTTATCCCCGCATACGGATCAAATATCATGGTCTCGCTGTCATTTGAAGACAATACAATAACGGCGTGATCTGGCGGTTCTATTGAATCATCATCTAGGGGTTCTACTGCACCTCGATCCAGCAGATAGCTATAGAAGAGGCCGATAATTGGGTAGGAACTCTCTTTGTCGGCAAGTACGCGTCCCATTCTGTCATATGACACCCGAAAACTCTCTTGCGCAATGTATCCCAGTCTCCTGATTTCGCCATTTAGATTGCGAACTACTACTGCCAGCCTCGGGCCAAGATCGCCTTTGTTTTGACAGATTCGGTTTATTTTTGACTCTGACAGCCGTATGGTCGTGGAATTGTGAGTTCGAGAGAGGTCTTGCAGGATATTGTAGATGCAGTTAGTATAGCATGAATTGGGGTTCGGCTGGAACTTGAAGTGATCTAAGACTAGACTGACATCTATCCCTTGCTTGCCGTCGATCCCACTGGCCCCGGAGACAATGCCTCCACGAGACAAAACACATCTACGTCAACATGTAGGTGTAAATGTGTGCTTTTCTGCTTTTTCATTGGCTACTCCGCTCGAGGAAGACGCCTATGCCACAGTCAGAAAGAAAGGCGTTGAACCTTCTCTTGTGGCAGCTCACTAGAGATCCAAATCCTGACGCGTCAGGAAACACGTGTGGGAGATCCGGGAGGTCCCCTTTGTGCTCATTTTTGTATTGTAATACAAATTTGGAAGAGAAAGACCTTAAACCTGTCCTTGAAGATCCGCTCGAGGAACCCGAAGTATCGGAATGATTAGCAAACGTTATTTACATACGGCAAGCAGAGATCAAAGCAGACGTGACGCCGATGACTACTCATAAGCTTCCATTAACCTTACT
>JAPKYM010000245.1 GCA_026394315.1 Candidatus Bathyarchaeota archaeon
ATGCAGCTTCGGACTTGCGATAGTCCTTCCAATCGAACCCGCGGGTAATCACAAGTCTTTTAGATTGCCGCAAAGGTATTAATTCAAAGATCTCTTAAGCTGAACATTATGAACTGGATCTTTATCTCTGAGGCTTTCGGAGCTGTCTTCGCATTAGCTGCGACAGTCCTTTCTCTATACATAATGGCTAGCGTGAAACGAGGGGCCTCAGTATGGGTATACATCGGCATAACGTCTCTGTGTATGTTCTTCGCGATGCTACTAGGTATTACCGGACTAATGTTTCCAGTCAACCAAGAGATCCAGCGTCTTGAGCAGTACATCTTTCTCATGGCCGGCGCACTCTCATTTGCAATCAGCGGAATCGAGCTCCATAGGATGTTTGAGTACAAGGAGCGATAGAGGTCAACTACATGAGCCCAATTGAACCACTTATCGATGCCATAGTGGCTGCATGCTTTCTCTTCGGGGCAGTTTTCTACCTGATGGTGGCATACGGTGAGAGGCGCGGCATAGCATGGAGACTCTTGGGAACTGCAGCCGCAATCTGGTTTGTAATACTTTTCTTTAAATTGATCAATAACATGGCCGAGTTTCCTTGGGTTTATGGATCAGTCCGAGCCGCGGTTGCATTGACTCTAGGGATCTATCTTCTTGGAATAATCCTCCTAGCGAGAGATCTGAAATAGATCAGGCACGGAAGGTCTAACGAACTATCTGAGACTCCCTACGTGCTGGCTGCGTGCAAGGATGCTCTATAACCATAAACATTGCACACGTTGCTAGCAAAATTCAGCATAAGCGTGAACTTTGGGGTTATAGCGCGCACTGCGCTATATGAGCATCTCAAGACAGACTCCAACGGCATACAGATCGGCCACGAGGTAGCTGTGATGCAATGGCAGAAAGGCAAGAAGAAATGCGTATGGCCGACCAGGGTCGCAAACACAAAACTGCTCTACGCCGGACCCAAATGGAAGGAGAAGTGAGTCTCTCCACCTCCCACATTCTCTCCAGCAACCTACCTACTAATCCATACTAGCAATGTAACTGCATTAGCTATCATCACGAGAGCGTAGCATATCTGAGGAAACAGGTGCAACTTCAGGCTGCTCTGAGCCCAATAACCTATAAATACGCGTGCCAGAAATCTACAGCAAATAAAATAATCTGAGGTTATCTTGGTTGAGTGAGGAAAAGATTAGTCGTCGGAAATATCTGAAATATGCTGGTGCCGCTGTTGCTGCAGGTGCTGTTGCGGCTGCAGGCTATGGCATTTCCCAATATTACAAACCGCCTACCCCAACAACAACGACCTCCCCAACAGTCACTGTGACCACAGGCGGGAAAAGGAAGGTCAGGATCGGCGGAACCAAGCCTTTTACTGGTCCGGAAGCACTACCTGGCAAGAGTGAGGGTGACGCTAACAAGTTATGGGCTAAGATGGTTAACGAGGCAGGCGGAATCAAGGCTGGAGATGGCAACACCTACGAGGTTGAATTAGTTCTGTACAACGACGAGGATAAGCCCGAGAACGTGGGAAGACTCTACGAGAAACTGATCACAGATGACAAGGTCGATTTTCTCTTCGGGCCTGTTTATGGTCCTCTTGGGATGGCAACAGTCCCCATCGTCGAGAAATACCAGAAGTTCGAGATTTTTGGGACCTGCTCCTTCAACCCCAAAGACTTCAGAAACTGGAAGTACATCGTCCACACAATCACAAACGGACCGGGCTACATGCCTGCTATACTGGATATGATATGGGAACGGGTAGTCCCCAATGATCCCGAAGCGAAGAATCTTGCAATTACACATGGTGATGACGCATTCCGCCAGACAGCAGGAAGCTACGGATATGAATATGCAAAGCAGAAAGGATTCAACGTAGTCTTCTATGAGACTTACCACAGTGCGATAACCGACTTCTCACCACTGCTGACCAAAGTGAAAGGAGCTCAGCCCGCCATATACATGAACGCAGGGGTCTACACCGACGCCATCCAAATCATAAAACAGATGAGAGAACTAGACTTTAACGTCAAACTACTCTGGACAGGTACTGGCATAGTCTTTCCAAGGGCCTACGAAGCCTTAGGAAAATACGCTGAGGACATAGTCACATGCACACAATGGGAGAAAGGCCTAATCTACAAACAGGACTACGGACCCACCCATGATGAGTTCCTTAACGCCTTCCAGAAGGAATACGATTACCAGCCAGACTACCACGCGGCAACAGGCTTTCAGCAAGGTCTAGTCTTGCAGAGAGCTATGGAACTATGTGATGATCCATTGAACTCTGAGAAGATGAGGAAAGTTGCTGGCGAATTGGAGATGACGACCTTCTATGGAAAGTACAAGGTCGACCCAGTCACAGGGTGGCAAACCGATCACAAAATGGCTGTAGTGCAGTGGCAGAACGCTGAGAAGGTTATAGTATGGCCGATGGAGGCCGGCGCAAAGACGCTACACTATCCAATCAAGAAGTGGTCTGAAAGATAGACCGCTATCCCACTTTTTCTTATTTAAGGCCAACGAGAGAACAGATGTGCTAGAACTCCTGATTCAAACAATAATCAACGGCCTGTTCATAGGGTTCCTATTTGGATTAGCCGGAATGGGTCTGACTCTGATTTTCGGAATCATGAAACTCCTCAACTTCGCCCAAGGACCTATGATCATGCTGGGTGCGTACGGGGCCTTCTGGGTGTATGTTCTGCTTTCAGTAGATCCCATGTTGGGCATACTCATGACTGCTATCTTTGGCCTCATTTTGGGAGCATTGCTCTACCGCGGGTTGTTGTTCAAACTGGTTCAGGCTCCAGCACTAGCATCATTACTGGTACTATTTGGCGTTTCTATGATACTTGAGAATACCATGCTAAATCTGTGGTCGCCGAATCCACGCTCTATACCTGTCGACTACCCCACCTTCAGCTTTGGATTGGTTACAATAAGCGGTGCCAGACTCATTGTCTCTGCCGTCGCGATACTAGCTTCGATGTTGCTTATGGTGACTCTGAAGTGGACAACCTTCGGAAGAATCATCCGCGCCACAGTACAGGATCGCAACGCAGCGACTCTAATGGGAGTTGACGTTACCAACGTTTACATGGTCGGGTCCTCAATCGGTATAGGACTGACACTGCTTTCGGGCGGCCTGCTGGCGCTCATATACCCATTTGAGCCATTCGGAGGGCTGCAATACTCGCTATATTCATTCGTGGTCGTAGTTCTCGGAACACTAGGCAACCCGTTAGGCTGCCTTCTTGCAGGGCTAATCATAGGACTGCTTCACAGTTTCACGGGCAGCTACTGGACCTTGAACATGAGCCCCGCCGTGGCCTACCTGATACTGGTACTAACCTTACTGTTCAGACCTGGTGGCCTAATGGCTGGGAGAGATTAGAGCGATGAACGATCTCAAAACCTCTGTCATGGGAGTAAACAGTCTGACCATAAGCCTAGGGGCCCTCATAGTTATTGGAACCTTAGGACTGGTCTCTGACACGGCTACCACAGGATACCTTCATGCAATGCTTGAGCTAATGATACTGGCCTACAGCATGAACCTGTTTACCGGGCTGTCCGGGTACGCAAACTTCGGACAAGTTATTTTCTATGGATTAGGTGCCTATACTGTCGCGGTATGTGTGGTTGCTTTTAGCGCGGTAGGAGTGGTCTTGCCCACGTTTGTCTATGTGATA